>JAXDAH010000001.1:0-8610 GCA_034679905.1 Methanomicrobiales archaeon
CTGGGGGCGGATCTGGTGCCCTACTCGGGAGATGCCTTCCGCGCCGCCTTCTCCCGCTACCGCCGGATCGTGGCCCTCATGGCCGCCGGGATCGCGGTGCGGCAGCTGGCCCCCCTGATCCGCAGCAAGTGGGAGGATCCGGCGGTCGTCGTCGTCAGCCCGGACCTCGCCCACGCTGTCCCCATCCTCTCGGGGCACCATGGCGGGAACGCTCTCGCCCAGGAGCTCCAGGCCCTTCTCGGGATCCAGGCGGTGATCACCACGGCGACCGAGGCCGCCGGCAGGGAGTCGGTCGAGGGGATCGCCGCCCGCGAGGGGTGCACCGTCCTGAACCGCGCCTCCACCCGGGCGGCGAACGCCGCGATGCTGGAGGGGGACGTGCCGCTCTATGCGATCTCCGGTCCGGGGGTGGTGATCGCGGGCCCGGCCGTATCGATTCTGCTGCGGGGCGGTGAGTACGTGGTCGGCGTCGGCTGCCGGCGAGGCGTGCCCCGCGACGAGGTGCTGTCCGCCCTCTCGCAGGGCCTGAAGGATGCCGGGATCGGGCCGGATGCCGTGCTGGCCTACGCCACGACGGAGCGGAAGCGCGATGAGCCCGGGCTCGCCGGGGCCGTCGCCGCCCTCTCGGGGAACCTGGTCTTCCTGCAGGACGCGCAGATCAACGCCCAGCCGCCCGGCACCCCGTCCGCCGCCGTGCGGCTGGGGCTGCAGGGCGTGGCCGAACCCTGCGCCCTGGCGCTCTCGGGGCGAAAGGAGATCGTCATGGAGAAGAGAACCTACGGGAGGGTGACCGTTGCCGTCGCCCGATAGAACCGCTGGCCGTCTCTACATCGTGGGGACCGGGCCGGGGGATGTCGCCTGCATGACCGGCAGCGCCCGGCAGGCGCTCGAGGACGCCGAGTACGTCATCGGGAACGGGCGCTACCTGGACCTGATCGCGAGTCTGATCGCGGGCAAGACCGTCCTGCGGAGCAGTATGGGGCGGGAGGTCGAGCGGGCGGAGAAGGCGGCGGCGCTGGCGGCGGAGCACCGCGTCGCCCTGGTGAGCGGCGGGGATCCCGGCATCTACGGCATGGCCTCCATCGTCCTGGAGGTGATCGAGCGGCGGGGGCTGGACGTGGCGGTGGAGGTGGTCCCCGGGGTCACCGCGGCCCAGGCCGCCGCCTCGCTTCTCGGCTCGCCCCTCTCGGGCGACCACGTCACGCTCAGTCTCTCCGATCTCCTCACACCCTGGGCAGTGATCGAGAAGCGGCTGGATCTCGCCTTCTCGATGGGGGTGCCGGTGGTCCTCTACAACCCGAAGAGCCGGGGGCGGCCGGAGCACTGCGCCCGGGCGCTGGAGATCGCCCGCTCGCATCTTCCCCCGCAGACGCCGGTCGGGATCGTGCAGAACGCCTATCGCCCCGGGGAGCGGGTCGCCGTCACGACGCTGGCAGAGATTGCAGACTATCTGGAGGATGTGGACATGCACTCCACCCTGATCATCGGCGGGGAGGAGAGCAGGATCTGGAGGAGTGGTAAGGATGCACGGGGAGTCATCACGCCGCGGGGATACCACCGCAAATACGTATACTGATCCGGGCGCCGTCACCGAGGAGGCGTACGGCATCTCGAAGAAGAGCCGTCTGATCGCGCGGGAGCGGGTCGGGAACAGCGGCCCCGAGGACCGCATCCGCCAGCGCTGCGCCATCGCCGTCGGGGACTTTGCGATGGCGGACTTAATAAGGTTCGTGAACCGACCGCTGGAGGCGGGGCTGCGGGCGCTCGCCGACGGAGCTCTCATCGTCACGGACATCCGCATGGTGCAGGCGGGCATCCAGAAGAAGGGGCACACAAGCCGCATCCTCTGCGCCCTCGATCACGGGGAGGCGATCGCACGGGAGCGGGGCATCACCCGCACGTCCGCCGGGTTCCTGGCGCTGCGCCGGCGCCTGGACGGGGCGATCGTCGTGATCGGGAACGCCCCCTCCGCCCTGCTCACGGTCTGCGGTCTGATCGGGGAGGGCGTGCGGCCGGCGCTCGTCATCGGGACCCCCGTCGGATTCGTGAACGCCGCCGAGAGCAAGGAGGCGCTGCGGAGCCTGGACATCCCCTCCATCTCCTGCGCGGGGACCCGCGGCGGCACCCCGGTGGCGGTCGCCGCCCTGAACGAACTGATCACCATCCGCATCGAGGAGCAGGATGCTGCGGGATCCGGTAACGGGATTTGAGTACCCGGAGGCCTGGGCGGCAGCCTGCCGGGATCCGCAGCGCCTCGCGCTCGTGGAGGCGGGGCTCGCCGTCCTCACGGCATCCGGAACCGTGCTGCGGCGGGGATTCAGCACCGGCACGACGGCTGCCGCGGCAGCCAAGGCGGCGGTGCTCTCGCTCCCGGGCGCCGGACCCGCGTCCGTCGCGCTGACCCTGCCCTGCTGTATTGCGGTATCGATACCCGTAACGGCCCGCCGGGGGCGGGGGATCGCGCGAAAGGATCCCGGGGACTACCCGGAGGATGCGACGGCGGGCGCGGAGATCGTGGCGGTCGCCACCCCGATCCCGCGGGGGATCGAGATCGCCGCCGGCGAGGGGATCGGGCGCTGGATGCGGGATACCCCGCGGGCGCAGAGGGGGGAGCCGGCGATCAGCCGCACCGCGCTGGAGAGCATCGAGCGTGCGGTCGCCGAAGGGGCGGAGGCGGCCGGGCTCGCGGGCGTGCGGGTGGAGCTCGCCGTCCCGCAGGGTCGGCGGATCGCGCGGCAGACCCTCAACCCCCGCATCGGCATCGCGGGCGGCATCTCCATCCTGGGCACCACGGGGCTCGTGGAGCCCTGGGACGACCACCTGGTGGAGTCGGTGATCGAGCGGATAGGCAGTTCGAGGCGGGTGGTGCTGACGACCGGCCGCACGGGCCTCCGCTGCGCCCGCCTGCTCTTCCCCGACCATGATGCGGTGCTGATCGGGGGCAAAATCGGGCAGGCCCTGGATGCGGCGACGGGGGATGTCGTCCTCTGCGGGCTCCCCGGCCTGATCCTGCGATTCATCGAACCGGGTATCCTGGAGGGCACGGGCTGCGCGACCGTCGAGGAGCTCGCCCTGTCGCCGGCGTGGGAGCATGCGGTGGAGAGGGCGCTCGCGGCGTTCGGGAAACGGTATCCGCACGTCCGGGTCGTCCTGCTCGCACGGGACGGCCGCATCCTGGGGGAGAGCGGATGCTGATCGTCGGCGTCGGCTGCGGGCCGGGGATGCTCACGGAGGAGGCAATTGCGGCCCTGCGGACCGCACAGCTCGTCTACGGCTCGAAACGGGCGATCGCGCTGGCACGCGCCCACCTTCCCCGGGGGTGCGACGTGCGGGTGATCGAGGATTACAGGCGCCTGAAGGAT
Source organism: Methanomicrobiales archaeon (assembly GCA_034679905.1). GTDB lineage: Archaea > Halobacteriota > Methanomicrobia > Methanomicrobiales > JACTUA01 > JASEFH01. Next base: position 3,363 of record JAXDAH010000001.1, read on the forward strand.
CTTCCGCAGGAGGCGGTGGTCCTCTCCACCGGAGACCCGATGCTCGCCGGGCTCGGCTACCTCCCCGGCACGGTCATCCCGGGCATCTCCTCGATGCAGGTCGCCTTCGCCCGCCTCCGCATCCCGCTTGCCCGCGCCGCCGTCGTCGCCGCCCACGGCCGGGATCACGCCCGGGCGACCGAGGAGGCCCGCGACGTGGTTCGCCGGGGGCAGATCGCTTTTATCGTCGCCGATCCGGCCTTCCCCATCGCGCCGCTGGCAGCCGCCCTCCCCCCCGAGACCCGGATCGCCCTCTGCGAGGCTCTGGGCTACCCGGAGGAGCGGATCGCGGTGGGCACGGCGGAGGCGCCGCCCGAACCGCGGGCGGACCTCTTCGTCGTGGTCGCCGGCGCCTTCGGAGCCCCGACCGGGCGCCCGGAAGGTTGAGGCGCACCGCGGTGCGAATCGCCTCGCCGCAGACTGCCGGGCCCTGCACGTCCGGGCGAATGCGGTCCGGCAATTGCGGAGCGCAGTCCGGATGCCCTGGATGCCGCGTTCCGGCACTCGCATGCATCTGGCAGCATGGGATGCGGAGCCGCTGTCAGGATCTCGCCTCTTCACCTCCCCAAACCCGATCGCGAGGAGATTCCTCTGTGTACGGGAGATCGGGCGCAGAGGAGGCAGGCGACAGGGGTGCCGCCCTGTTGAAGTCTGTGCACGCGGCGTGCCGGCTGGAATGGACCCGCCTTCGCTCCTTCGTCGATCCAGAATGGTTCGGGGGGCGGATCACTGCAGATCGCAGATGCGATAGAACTTCAGGCCCCGGGAAACCGCATGCTGCAGGAGGGTTTCGATCTTCTCTATCGAGGTCGTGAATAACCCATCCTCGACCGCCACCGGTCTGTGGGCGTACAGAATCAACACCTCGCCCGTCTCTGCGGCCCGGTCCATGGCGGGAACGACTGTCTCGACCGGGTTCTCATACCACTGATCCAGCCCCGCACCCCAAACCGTCCTGTCCCCGTTGAACGAGTAATAGATCCGGTCAACCGTACGCAGATCGGCGTGGAGGGGTGCATTGTCCTCCGCTACCCCCCGGATCATCCTGAAATAGGGCGACAGGGCCCTGTTGAGCTCCCACGTATACGACCCGTAGGGGTGGGCAAACGATTGGGGCATCCCGAAGCCCCGTGCATGCATCGCTTGAATGGCGGGCTCGATCTCGACCTCGATGTATTCGTGGACCGAATGGTTCATCAGGAAATCCTCTGCTTTGCGGTGGCGGAATCCATGGCATCCGATTTCGTGCCCGTCGCCGGCCAGGGTGCGCAAAAGTGCCAGATCTTCGTCGCCGATCATGTCAATCCTGTCGATGAAGAAGGTCACCGGAGAACGGTACTTCCGCAGAAGTTCCCGAATGGAGTACCACCCCTGGATGCTACTGGAATCGTCAAAGGTCAATGCCAATCCGCCGCAACGGCTGGCATGCCCCCGGGCAGAGACGATTTTGTAGGGTGCCGTCCAGATCCGGTGCACGGGGACGTCCAGTAGATCTCCAAGAGTCGGGGAGAAGTGTCGGGCCTGCGGCGATCCGTTGCACTCTTCCCCGGTCCGAAGGGTGCTCTTCATGCACCGGGATCGCCCCGGGATGCGCCGAAAGGCGGTCCGGCTTCCGTCATACTCCCCCATATCGCTCTCTTCCAAGGGTATCTGACCGGTATATTGGAATCTGTTTTTATTATAGTTATGGATGTACCCGACCCGAGAGGGCCTGGGCGGATCGGGTTCGGCAGGGGCGTCGGGCCCGCCGGAGTCGTCGATAGACGATGCCGGATCCCCCCGGCATCCGGGATGCATGGATGTCCGTCGCCCGCTCCTATTCACCCCGCAGGTCTCCGTAGTATCGCATGAAATACCGGATAGGCAGCATTCCAAGACCGATGAGGTGGCCGAGGAGGTTGGAAGCCCCCCCCACGGCATCTCCAGCACAGCTGCGGAGGGTCAGGAAGTCAAAGTCGTTCTTTATGCCCTTCTCGATCCATTCGGCGTAGCGGACGAGGTGCTTTTCTCTGTTTGCATTGGGATTTCCAAATACCATCGGATGGAAGACAATGCTGTACACATTCGAGAACCGGTCAAATCTCCTGCTTGCCAGTAGCAGTCTCTCGACCTGCTCCAGAATCTCAGGCCCCGCGACACAGTAGGTCGGGATCTCGACGATGCCTGTACCGTCGATCCTGTACGGCTTCCACCCCACCAGCTGATACCCTCTGTCCGCGGAGGCATCGATGGCAAAACCCAGCGAATCCAGGGCCTGCAGCGTGGTAGCATCCGCCCCGTGCTTCCCTGCCCGAAAGGCATCGGGGCTCGCGCCCAGGGCGTCCTGTATGAGCGCCCTATCCCGTGCAATCATCTCCCTCTGCTCTGCATAGGTGTACTGCCGCAGGAGATCGGCGTCATGATCGTTGGGCCCCGTACCCCGGAAGAGTCCGGGATGCGTGAACGGGTGGGTGTGCACTCCCAGCTGGTGCCGAACCGGCAGCCCCTCGAACAGGTATGGAACAGCCTCCGCGACTTCCCCGCAGAGGAAAAGGGTGTAGGGGATGGAGTACTCCTCTGCCGCTTCCAGCAGTCTGGGCATGGCGTACTCGATCATCCGGTACGTCTTCTCTTTGTACTCGTCTTTGCTGCAGCCGAGAACCCTGTACCAGTCCCTCTCGATATCGAACGTAATCGCGATCTTCATGCCTGCATCCCCGGTCGCTGCGTGCATGTGCCATTCAGGGCGACACCCATTGCTCTGCCGGATGGCCGGATCAGAATTCCCGGCATCCTGTCTCCCGCTGGCGGGTACACGAGCCGGCATTGGCATCTCCCCGGTGGCCAGCCATGGACTGCCCACCCCTTCGGAAGGAAGCGCACGAACATCCCGGATATAAAAAATCGCATGGATGTGGACCCGTCCTCATGGTCATCGATCCCGATACCCGCAGGCACCCCGTACAGGAACACACGCGAGCGGTAATCGTCGATCCAGCGGTGCCATTCGCGGGGGCGCAGTGCTGCTTCCATTACACGAAGTGGGCCTCATGGTTGAAATCCCCGAATGGATTGCTTAATTCTATACCGTACACATCTTTAATCTGTCGGTTTATAGAAATAACATATTATAGAGATATTTTTTTCTGGGAATTTTAGAAAAAAATTTATAACAGTATTTTTAATACATGTATTTTATTTATCGATTATAAAATCTATGCATTCTTCGATTTTCGGGTGTGCTCCCGGCCTCCGGCATCTCTGGGAAGCCGGCGAGCAGCAGTCCCGGCGCAGGATGGGAGGGCAAAAGATACGATGCCAGGTGGCATCGTAGCACCTGCGATGCAGGATCTCTGCTGTGCCCGGCAGTCTCTCTGCGACCGTCGCCGATACCCGCTTCCAGAGTTGGGATCTGCCGCCAGCCGGTCTCGAGCTACGCCCGCTCTGCCGGCCAGGATCCTTCTGCACCCTGCCTCCACGGTCCAGAGCCTGCATCCGTGAGGAGAAGGGAAGAATTCTGGAGATGAGATGAGAACGGTAAAATTTTCCGGAAAAATGGATGGGGCCCCCCACGAACCTGCACCAATCTATATAAAGGGGTTCATTAAAATGTGCGCGGTCGCCACCAGGCCCCGGGGGTTGGGGCGGGCGAAGGGGTGTGGGCGATCCCCCCTGATCCTCCGTGGCCTGACGCGGCGAAATCACCGCAAAACAATCGGCAATGTGTGAAAAATTGCAAATACGCTATTCTATACAGCTGCATGCAACGGACCGGAACTGTAATTGCCGGGGCATGGCGATCGCAGTCGATGTAAGAAAACCGATAAAATTAATTCGATGGTACTTTGAAAAAATTAGTAATCTATAAATAATAAATTATAAATTTGTAAATCCCCCGGTTTATCCAGCACAACCTATATTAACATGTCTTTGGTATAGCATTATCATTGACAAAAAGGTGGTAGAGAAGCTTCCGATCATTCTGGTTCTTCTGGGATTTTATGGCTTTATGGGTGACCCGTGAAGAATCCGAAGTTGGCTGGGGGGTTCAGGTTCGAAATGTATGCAAAGCATCGCATCGGGGTAATTGTGCCGGTCCTCAAAGACCATGGCGGTTTGTGGAGCCATATTGCGTCCATTCCTTCATACGTGGACATGATCTACGTGCTCGGGAACGGAGCCAATGGCTCTGATTTCTACAGGAACATGGAGGACGAGATGCGGAGGAATCCCCGCATCCGGTACGTGAAGTACGGGCATGACGATTCCCGCGACATCGGGATGAACCTGGCCTGCAAACGCGCTCTTGACGACGGAATGGACATTACGGCAGTTCTGGAGCACGATCGGCGGGTGAACCTGAGTTATCTGTCTTCTCTGCTGGATCCCATCGTGTGGGGAAGGGCGGACTACACCAAAGGCCAGCAGAACGGGCATTCGAAGTCTGCGGAACACCACCGCTCCACCCATTTCATCCAGCACTCCAGGATGACCAGCAGCAGCCTCCGTCAGATCGATCCCTTCCGGGGCTGCGTGGCCTTCTCCAAATACGCCATGTCGCAGCTCTACGACCACTTTGCTCTCCTCGGGGAGAAGAGGATCCTGGCGGTGATCCCCTGCTACAACGAAGAGGTCTCCATCGGGTCGGTGGTCCTCAAGGCCCGCAAGTACGTGGACGAAGTGCTGGTCGTCGACGACGGCTCCACAGACGCCACGGCACGGGTGGCCAGGGATGCCGGGGCAACCGTGATCACCCACGAGGTCAACCAGGGAAAGGCGAAGGGGGTGTTCACCGGTCTCCGCTATGCCCTCGACAACCAGTTCGACTTCATGGTGCTCCTCGACGGCGACGGGCAGCACGATCCGGAGGAGATCCCCCGAATCGCGGCACCGGTTCTGGTGGGCCGAGCCGACCTGATCATCGGTTCCCGATTCCTCCAGAAGTCCGGGAGCATCCCTCTCTACCGGCGGATTGGTCAGACCATCCTCACGTACGCCACGAATGCCAACTCCACCGTGAAGATCACCGACTCCCAGTCCGGGTACCGTGTCCTCTCGCGACGGGCGATGCAGGCTCTCACCATCAAGTCCGACGGCTACAACATCGAGTCGGATATGATCGCCCACCTATCGAGGGAGGGGGTGGTGATCCGCGAGGTGCCCATCAAAGCCATCTACGAGGTACCGCACAAACACAAGAAGAACCCCGTCTACCACGGATACGATGTCC
>JAXDAH010000002.1:0-3444 GCA_034679905.1 Methanomicrobiales archaeon
CTATCCTGAAGGGCCGGAATAGAGAGCCAGGAACCTGTCCGCGCTCTTTTTCCAGGTGAACACGTCTTCAGCAGTCTGTTGTGCGTTTTTCCCCAGGATCGCGGCAGTATCGGGATGTTCCATCAGATCCGCAATTGCTGCGGCGACTCTCCCCGGTTCCGGCGGGACGAGGATGCCGTTCATCCCGCTCCGGATCGCTTCCGGAATCCCTGCGACCGGCGTGGCGACGATGGGCTTGCCCATCGCCATTGCTTCCAGGAGCGCGATCGGAAGCCCGTCGCCCAGGGTGATGTGGGTGTAAATGTCGGCGATCGCGAGCGGGACGAAGGAGTTGTCGACGTCGCCCGTGAAGAGAACAGAATCCAGAAGGCCTTCTCTCTCCGCATACTCCTTCAACTGCTGGGAGAACACCCCTTCCCGGGTGGCGATGAGAAGGATATCCGGATACACCTCCCTCAGTATATTCACCGCCTGCATCAGCACCTTCAGGCCCTCTGCCTTGTAGCTCAGGGCTGTCAGCCCGAGGGCGAGCAGAACGGGGAATCGGCCCTGGATGCCAAACCTGGAGATGAACTCCTCAACTTCGCCGTCCGAGAGATTTACCTGCCGGGGGCCGCCGGCGTAGGTTATCTGCGGATTCGTGGATTTTAGACCCCACACCTCGCCCACCCTCCCCTTCAGGCGGTTGGAGACAAACGTGACCGCATCGCAGTTATCGAGGAGCCTCTGGTAGAAGAACCGGAACCGCGGAGAGAGCGGAGTCTCGGGTTCGGTGTGGAAGGTATGCACTACCCTGCAGCCGCTCGTCTTTTTATACACGATGGCGGGGACGAGGGTGTGCCCGTCCGCACCGTGCACGTGGATCACATCGGGCTGGATCTGCTGAAGCGCAAGGAAGGCCTTCAGGGCAAACAGTTTGGGGTTTACCGGTAAACCGATCTGCTCCGGATCGGACCCTACCCTGAAGATGACGCGAACATCAACAGATCGGGCCTTCAGCTCCTCGACCAGGTTCGTCAGGAAGACCTTGATGCCTCCACCGGGGCTCTCTCTCCAGTACTCCGTGACGATGGCGACTCTCATCGGTTGGATGAGTCACTGGCGGTACAGGGGATAAAGGTATTGCGCATAGAAACGAGGTGCCCGGCTTGGCCTTACAAGAATCTTCGATCGCGAGTGATCATCAGTCTGATATGTTCGGGTGGGGAGAGGGATTGCCCCCGTCCCTGCCATTTGCAGCAAGGCGCGATGCAGCTGCGAGAGTTGCGGCCAACGTATATATCCCTTTGAAGCGATCCTCCTCGTGATGGTCGGGTGCTGGCCAACCCGCGTGGAGGGGCGAATACCACACAGAACGGGCGAAGGGACAGTTACACGGGCTGAAACCCATCCTTCAGAAGGTGTGCCGAAGGTATCGGTGGTCATACCTCTCCACAACAAGGAGCGCTTCATTGAGCGGGCCGTGCGCTCCGTTCTGATCCAGACAGAGCCGGATTTCGAGCTGATCGTCGTGGACGACGGCTCCACTGACGGCAGCGCCGCTGTGGTCCGGCAGATCGAGGACCCACGAATACGGCTGGTATCTCAGGAGAACCGGGGGGCGGCGCATGCACGGAACCAGGGGATCGCCAAGGCCCGGGCCGATCTGGTCGCCTTCCTGGATGCCGACGATCGGTGGTTGCCGGATTTCCTTCATACGATCCTCTGTCTACGGGTACGATATCCCGAGGCCGGTGCCTGTGCCACCGCCTACTGCATGTGCCGCCCGGATGGGAGCCTGAGATCCGCGGACCTTCAGGCGCTGCCCCCCGCGCCCTGGGAGGGATTAATCCCGAACTACTTCCGATCCGCCACCCTGGGGGAGGGCCCGATCACGGCATCCTCGGTGGCAATCCCCATGGCGATCCTCTGCAGGTTCGATGGATTCACCGTCGGTGAGTGGTGGGGCGAGGATACCGATCTGTGGGGAAAGATCGCCCTGCAGTATCCCATCGCTTTCAGTCGGGAGATCGGTGCGGTATACCATACGCATATTGGGGACAGGGTATCAGATCGCGAGCAACCGCTGGATGACAATCCCTTCATCGCCACAGCTGAAGGAGCGATCACCGCCGGAGCCGTGGATCCTTCAATTCTTCCAGATCTCCAGGAGTATATCGCTAAGAAAAATGTGCAGACGGCTGCCCGCAACATCCTCGCCGGCCGCCCGGATCTGGCGCGCAGGCAGCTTCATGCCTGTCGTACACGGCTGTTTTTACGTCAGAAGAGAAAATTGATGCTCCTGGCATGGATCCCCCCTGCTCTTTACAAACACTACCGTGCAGTCAGGAGGGCTTTTTCGGAGAGATAGTGGGATCTGGCATACGTATTTTCAATAAAAATCCCGACAGGGCCCAATGGCCTGATTTCCAGGGGAAAAGTTTGGAGTCAGAGGATCCCCATCCCGGAGAGCCGCGCGGGGAGGTATTCCTTCGTGACGAAGTCCAGGCCCCGGGCGGCAAAGGCCTGCTGTTCGGACTTCAGCTTCAGCGAGAGCTGGAGGTTGATCTGGTACTTCCAGTACTCCGAGTTGAAGCGGGGATCCGAGAGTTCCGACTTCAGCGCATCCACGTCCTTCTCGGTAAGCTTGTCCGCGGGGAGGTTGTAGTCCCGGATGTCGCTCGGCTGCACGCCGACGAACTGGGCCGAGGGCGTGGCCAGCAGTTCGGACATGTGCGCGCTCTTGATCGCCCCGTAGGCGACGCTCGCGTAGATGCGGTAGGACCAGGGGTCGCCATCGGTGAAGACGACGACCGGCAGACCGAACTGCTCGTTGATGCGGTTCAGCAGCCGCCGCGTGGAGCGGGCTGGCTGGCCCTTGAGGTGCACCAGGATCGCCTTCTCGCTCTCGTCGAATCCGTTCTCGATCAGGCGGGCGTACATACCGCCGGTCTCGATCGCGATCACGAACTTCGCGTCGTGGTCCACGAACTCCACCGTCTCCATGTTGTTGGGGATGGAGTAGCCGGCCTCACCCACGTCGTCCTGGCAGTGGAGGATGCGCTCGCCGCGCCGCGTGCTCTCTTTCAGACGGATCGGCCCGAACATGCTGGCGCCGTCCTCCTCGGGGCGGAGGTGGAAGGCCTCCCGCTGCAGGTCGGAGAGGATCTCCAGGTCCTCCACCAGGTAGTTGCTCTCGTCCTGGGACTCGAACTTGGCGCGCTTCCAGCCCTCCGTTATGTAGTAGAGCTCTCTCCGCGTCGAGGAGCGGTCCTCGGCGATCTGCTGCTTGATGAACCCGATCACGTAGGCCATCTTCAGGAGATGGACGGCGCTCTTCTCGGTATTGGCAGAGCGCGTGCTCTCCCGCTCGCCGTACTTCCAGACCTCGCTCGCGTCGTCGAAAGCGATGTTCTGCTTGGTGCGGGTGGGCAGCCGGATGAAGGGGATCTGGCCCTCCCCCAT
>JAXDAH010000003.1:0-9476 GCA_034679905.1 Methanomicrobiales archaeon
AATATTGAATTAATTAAAATTCGCTTCATAAAAGGTATTTGCCTGCGGATGGGGAATATAGGAGCAGTGAATCCCATGGAATGTTCAAGGCCAGCTCACCTATCAGAAGCTCAGCTCGATGAGATCAAGAGACGTGAGGAGACACTGGGGGTAATTCTTGTCGCCTACGAGAGGGTCCCTGCCTTCAAGAAGTTCTCGTCCCAGGAACTCTCGAAAATCCAGCCCTGGAAAAAGAAACCGGGTCGATCCTAGTCGCCTACGTGGCCTGACAACTGCACCCCGTCTTCTGGAGAGCGGAACAGAAAGGGGCCTGAAGGTTCTCACGCACTTTGGTCGCCCCGGATCCACGCCTCTGACCTGAAGGGTGCATGAAAGGAGGGGATCGAGCAAGGATTCTGCTCTCCGCCACACTTCTCTGCATGCACCCCCTGAAAAGAAAAACAGACGGCCGTGGCGCGTTAGATCCGGGACGCCTCATCCTGGACCCTTGACGTACCTTCCGTGCAGGAACCCCGGTTGAGGCGATTCTTCACCCGACAGTGCCGCTGATCAGATCCTTTCTTTCTTCGGTGTATAGAGGACATCGTCCTCAACGGAGGGGGAAGTGCTCTGCGGTAACGACGGACAGGTCGTCCTGCCGTGGTGTCCAGCCGTTTCGTCCCGGCGCTGCCGCTCGGCCGGGTCGCGTACCGGATCTCGTATTCCGGTTCCGGTCCACGGAACGTCGGGTGATGCGCACGCCCATAGGCGATGGCAACTGCCAACCCCTCGTCTCTGACATCCACGTAGGCGGTTCCGAGTAGCATTCCTTCGGCGCTCCGCACCAGGGTCTTCGATTTGAACGATTCCACGGCTCTCTTCACGGCACCGGTTGGCCTGTATCCAAAAAACCGTGACATGGGATACCTTTAAATGACCGGGAGTCCGGGCGGTTGTCAGTTCTTCTGTTCAACGAGCCCTCCTCATGGCAGAGAGGGCCGCACCCGCGCATGCGGCCAGGGCGATCAGCGTCCCGAACCCGGGGCCCTGGACTCCAGGCATCGGGGTGGCGGCAGGGGTCTCGTTCCCCGCGCGCAACGGATGAATGCTCTCTGCAAACAGTTCCAGTGCGTCCACGATGCGGGGGCCGGCGCGGTCCACGGTATCGGAATCGACGAGGTAGACACGGCCGTCCCGTATAGCGGAGACCCCCGAGAATCGGGGTTCGTTCAGGAAGAACTGCGCGAGCGAATCCTCTCCCCCGCTCATACCGCTGCCGGTGTTCACGATAAGCACGTCCGGGTCGGCCAGGATGAAGTCCTCAATGCCGACGCTCTTCCACCCCTCGACGGACGAGAAGGCGTTCACCCCGCCGGCCTTCCTGATCAACTCGTTCTGGAAGGTCCCGTTCCCGCTCACGTAGATCGGGTCGTTCCAGATGACGTGGGCGACCGTGGGACGCTCCTGCACCGTACCGATCCGGGCTTCAACAGCACCAATACGCTTCTCGAGATCGCCAACGAGCTCGGTGGCGTTCGCCTCCGCGCCGGTAGCCTGCCCGACCAGCCGGATGTCGGCCAACACCCGGTCGAGGTTCTCCGAGTGCAGGGCGACGACCGGATACCCGAACGACCGCAGGTTCCCGATGATCTCCTCCCCGTTGCCGTAACTGGCCAGGATGAGATCGGGTTTGAGCGCGATGACCTTCTCGATGCTCACCGTGCTGTAGCCCCCGACCTTCGCCTTCTCCGCCGCTTCGGGCGGGTAGTTGCAGAACTCCGTCACGCCGATGACGCGGTCCCCCAGGCCGAGGGCGAAGAGGATCTCGGTGTTCGACGGTGAGAGAGAGATGATCCGCTGCGGAGGGGAGACGATAGTGACCGCAGTGCCCATGTCATCGATGACGGTAACTATGGCAGCCTGTGCGGCCACCGGTGCTGCGACACATCCGACGAGGATGACGAGAAGAAATGCGCTGCGTATCTTCAATGCATACATGGTATCATCTGTCATGTGATCTGGCAGTCAGTGGTGGACGGGGGTTCCGTTGTGGGTTTCCCCACCCCTCCCGAAAGGAATTTCCTCGCATCGCGGGCATGCCGCTTGGCCGCTCCTGCAACAGTCGGCATTCCGCACTGGCGGAGAGAACCGGTATGGATCGCATTGCGCGTGCTGATGAACTGTGTGACATTGATTCCTGAACGATATAGATCAGGTTCGTTCGTGCCATCCCATAGAAACGAATAGAAAGGGAAGGGGAGGGGAATTGCAATGACACACATGGCTAGCGTACCTCACTGCAGTACAACGGATCCCGACTGGATGACTTTTCTGCTCGCCTTGTCGATGACGCTATACTCGAGCTTGGATTTCAGGTACGCTGCAAACCCGCCTGCTGCTCCTTCGTATTTCCAGGAGATCTGTGCATCATTGTCGTATCCAAAAGCAGGTTGATCGTCGATGCGGCAGTTGTCCGCAAAGAGCATGAACTTGTCACCCGGCGTGATGAACCCGTCGGAGTCGCCGATCTCCATGATATACGACTCCACTTCGCTTGGAAGACACGTATCCCCGGTCGGAATCTTGTCATACGTGCTTATGGTATACTTTGCATCACCACTCTGCAGCTGGATAGCGATGTCGGAGAGGGCGAACGCATCGCCACCTTTATGCTCAAAGAGCAGGCCGTTCTTTGCAGCGAAATTGTCCGGATACGTGGGAATCCAGTCCGTCCTGTCTGTGTCCTGGACGTCTTCGATGACCGCTTGGCAGGACAGTGACGCCTGTGGGGCCTTGCTCTGCTCCGATGCCAAGCCGCCGGCAAACGCGCTCACGACGGCGGCGATGATGATTGTCACCACCAGCATGAGCATCACGCCGACGACGGGCGATACTGCCGATTCATTCTGGACTCTCATGCTACAATCACCTCTCCGTCATAGATGTACTTCCCGCTCGGCGTGTGCAGAATCTTGACGTCGACAACTGATCCCGATTTGAATCCATACTCCGAATCCGTGATATCGAATCCGAGGAGTGCACTGGTGCCCACATCCGATCCTGTGCTCAGGATATCTCCCGTCTTCCAGGTGTAATTGCCAAAGTCTCCAGCCGAGTTGTCGAAGGACATGTCGTTGATGAACGGCACCCGCCTCAATGTTCCCCACCCGAGATCCGTGCCCTCACTTGCCGGTGTTTGCGTATGTTTGATTGTCGTGCCGTTCGGAAGGGTGTAATACACGATGATCTGGAGATCCTTCGTGGGAATCGGATCTCCGCTCAAATGTTCGAAGGTCATTTTACGCTCGACCTGATCGGGGCCCATGCCACCGTCATCCTGCAGGAACCCGATATCGATCGACGTTGTCGGCGCCGCTTTCGTATCGTCCGCCAGCCCGCCCGCGAATGCGCTCACGACGGCGGCGATGATGATTGTGACGACGAGCATCAGCATCACGCCGACGACAGGCGAGACAGCATCCGAATCTTTGTTCATGAAACCACCTCGCAATACCTTTTGCCGTATTGCAATAGATCTTAATCAAGTTATTTGTATTTAAAACAATCTTATTTGTTTTAGATACGGGGAATCCCGGAGGCGATGAATCCAGCGAATGCCACCCTATACTGCAGATTTCATCATGCCGGGGAGCGGCGCCTCCCGCAAAGCTTCGCGCGCTTTTTAAAATGAATATGACTTTGTATTACTGCAATATGGTTGGGTAGTACCCATCCATGGCCCTCATCTGCCATCGATGCAGGCGTGTGGAGTATTAACCGTTCGGCCGATGAAGGGGATCAACTGCTCGATAGGATCTATGTGATCGTTAAGAACAGGGATTTGGACAACAACATGGAATCATAGAAATCAGTATTATTAATCCTGATAACATTCATTGCGAGAACGAAGGTGAAGTATATTGAGCATATTGAGCGGAGCACCCTGCCATGAGTACGAAGAGCACAGGGTAATCCCACTCGCACGCTACGATGATCGAATCCCTGATCCCCCTATCTCGCTCCCTTTCTCCAATTGATGCTCTCGTTTTTAGCGGCGCAGCCGGGGAAGGATCCTGGAGCTCGGGAGCGGCACCAGTCTGGTGACCGAGATGATCTCCGGGCGACGGCCCCGCGGGCGGAGCTCGTCTGCGTCGATCTCTCAGGCGAGATGCTGGACGTTGCCAGATCGAAACGCCAGCTCGAGGGGGCAACCTTCATCCAGGGGGATTTCCGGAAGGCCTGGCCGGCAGAACGGTTCGATGTCGTCATCAGCTCCCTCTGCGTGCACCATATCGCCCCCGAAGAACGCTCATCCGTTGCCCGCAGGGCCGCGGGCTGCCTTGTACCGGGCGGCGCTTCATCTGCGGGGAGGTCTTCCGTCCACAGCACCGATGGGAGGAGAAGGTGCTGCGAGCCCGGTGGATCGCGCATATGATGAAGAACAATGTACCGGAGGAAGTGATGCAGGGGATGATCGCAGAGCGGAGGCTCACTTCCCCGACTTCGATACGGTGGGAACGTTCCGGCAGCGGCTGCTGCAACCGGACTATTCGCGGGCAATCGTCTCGTTCACGTCGGGCTTCCTTGGGGTTGTCGTGGGCTGTGTCACGAGCTGCGGAGTCGTTCCCAAGTACCTTGGATAGAGAGCGTTCTGGCCATGCCGCTGACCGCCGCGATTCGCCCCGGGGCCGAAAGGATACCTCTCTCTTCTTAGGATACCTCTCTCTTCTTAGAATTGCATGCCTTTTTACCGAAGGAGAGCCCTGCGAGTTTCATCCCCAAGACCAACCACATTCCGCAGGCAGAAGGCCACCGGAGCGTATCACCCACCTGTGCTGTTCGAAATACCAATCGTCTCCCTGTGTTCCGTTGAAGGCATGGATCTCGGCCTTGCCCGGATCCCGTTCCCCGCTGCGTCGGACTGCATCCCTGACCCTGTTGCGGATTCGACGATTCCGTGATCGAACAGCCCGGCGGCCATTCGTTCGATCCGATCGCGTTCTGGATGGCTGCACGGTAGGAGGAAGAAATCATGGAGGTACCCGTTCATCGAATGGGAGAGCGCCTGCCAGTCCTCGAAAATATCGCCGAATTCTTCACGGGCAGACAGCAGGTCGAGAGCGCTGACAGCATACGAGGTCATCCCAAAACTCTCCCGAGGATCCAGGCGCAGGCCAGATATGTGAGTCCCAGGAATGAGTGTTCATAGCGTTCGTACCGAGGAACAATCTTCTGGAAGGCTTCAATCCAGCTGAAGAGCCGTTCTATCGCCCCCCCCGTTGTTGGTAGAGGTCTCGATCAAACCAGAGCGGTCGGCCGCGCTTCGGATGATTCCGGCGTCGAGGATTCACCGGAATGTTGCTCTTGACCCCTCGTTTTCTCGTGTACTGCCAGATCTCCCGGGAATCGTAGGCTGCATTGGCCGAAATCGCTGTTGGCTTCTCGTTCGTGCCGGGAATCTCGAATGCTGCAACCGTTGGGACAAAGAGCCGGGAATCATGGATGTTTGCCGGGGCAACCCTGCAGGCTACCGGGAGACCGTTCCGATCGACCAGAGCGCTGAGTTTGGTGCCTTTTACCTTCTTATAGCCATCAAAGCCGATATTTCCCCCTTTTTCGCGGGAATCGCCTTGGTATCGGTGGTGCCGTGAACGGGATCGAGCTTCTGCAGATCGTAGTCGGATTGAAGGAGGTCGAGAAAGATCGCCGGATACGTTCCCCCGTTCGCAGAGTTCGAGGTGGTAGCGGTGGACGGTCGATTTGGTCCCGTATTGTGCGGGGACATCGTTCCAGGCACACCCGATGGTCAGGAGGGAGAAGATCCCATTGATGAGCGATCGGGGATCCCGCCGGGGTCGGCCGATGTGCGGTTTCTGCCGAGGGAGATGCTTTCGGATAATTTCCCAGAGATCGTCGTCGATTTCCCGAAATGCCATGCCCGGGGGTCAGGGTCTGCAAGGGTCTTATAATTTTGGGATATCCTCTACGATGATTTCGGGGATCCGCCAGGGTTCCAGAAAATGTACGACCTGTCGATCCCGGTAAAGACGATCCATTTTGGTGAGTTGTGGGACTGCCCTCCCTGCTCAAGCCCACATTTCCTCTTCGGCACGAATTGTCGCAACCGGCACCACGGAATCTTCAACGGGTGAATCGCCCGTGGTGATCGAGATGGTCACATCCATCAGATTCCCGTAGAGATTGATATGATATCTCCCCGCGCTGTACAGGACGATCTTCTTGCTTTTTTCCACGCTGTACATCCTGCCATATCCATTTTCTGTGATGACCCTCAGCGTCCGGGGATCCCGCACGGTGGTGACGAAAAAGCTGTAGTGGGGATTGCTGTTCTTTGGATAGCTGGTAAAGTCTCTGGTAACCGGCCCTTTCACATCATCGAGAAGAAGCCCGTAGTTGTTAGACCACAGGGAATACCCCTGGGTGAAGAGAGGGGGATCTGTTGCATCTGGGAGGAGGTGCTCTCGGTGCGTGTCGAGGATACAATGAGCGTATCCTCCCTGTTTTCCGACGGGATCGGGCTCGCGGTTGTCACCGAACTCCGGTACGGTGTCAGCGTTGGAATAGGCGAGGTGACCGGCACAGCAGGATTTACCCTGGGAAATTCCCCGGAGATCCTGTTGTGACGATTCCGTGCGTCGATGCGACATCACCGCTTCCTGGTGCTTCCTCCCTCCGGTTGAAGGATATGCATCCCGACGAACAGCATATGAAGATGAGGAGAATCATGCCGAGACAGAGCGCCGGAACGGGCACAGCCCCTAAAGTGCCGCCTTCGTTTCTTCTTTTATCCGCGATTTCATTTCGATCTCTACTTTTACCGTGGATCCTACCGGTCGATACCGCTCCCGTCTCGGGGGACTATGGCTCGCATCCGAGCGCGCACAACCCCCGTGATTTCAGCCCACCATATACATTTTAATATTTGTATGATATAGTATTACCCATTGTTTTTTTTGTGTTATGAATACGAGGGAAATACAGGTGTCGGGCACGGGCATGTTTAAGAATATGAAAGGGCGGATTCGGAATATCCTGCGATTTAAACGCGACGGGAACAGCGCATCCCCCGTCGCGTCGTATCCGCTCGACGAAGAAGGCGCTTCATCGGCCGTTCTCGCATCGACAGCAGTCGTAGCCTCCTTCCAGCCCTTTCCCGAGGACGATGGGGATTTCCTGGAACGTTATTGGCTGAATGCTCCATACGCCTACACCAAGATCCTGAACGACCGGGAGGAAGGTATCAAGTACGAGATCGTGGAACCCAAACTCGCACCCCGCGAGCTGATCCTGTTGGAAGAGGTGCATAGCTACTATCGGGACGTCCTAATCTACGATACCCCTGTAAAACAGGGGGGGCTGAAGCTGGAGTATTCCGAGTTCGAGGCGATCGCAAAGAAATTCGAATCCGATCTGCCTGAGGAGCGGCTTTCCGTCCTCTTCTACTATCTGAACCGCAACTTCTTTGGCTACGGGCGGCTCGATCCCATGATGCACGACCCGCACCTCGAAGATATCAGCTGCAACGGGCCGCGGATTCCTGTCTTCGTATATCATCGCGCATACGGCAGCATCCCTTCGAATGTGGTCTTTGGAAATGAGGAGATGACGAAGTTCGTCCTGAAACTCGCCCAGAAGGCCGACAAGCAGATCTCGCTCTCGACCCCCCTCGTAGACGCTCACATGCCCGACGGATCGCGCATCCAGCTGACCTTCAGCGACGTGGTCTCCACGCGTGGGAGCTCCTTCACCATCCGCAAGTTTAAGAGCGAACCGATGACCCCGCTCAACCTCATCGAGTACGGAACCTTCGATCCCGAGATGCTCGCGTTCATCTGGCTCGCTATCGAGAACCGCACAAGCATCATCATATGCGGAGGGACAGCGAGCGGGAAGACCTCCACGATGAATGCGCTCTCTTTCTTCATCCCGCTGAATGCGAAGATCGTCTCTCTCGAGGACACCCGCGAAATACAGCTTCCCCACAGTAACTGGCTCCCCCTCCAGACGCGGGAGGTGAGCATCGCATCGGTCAAGGGGGAGATTGACCTCTTCTCCCTTCTGAAATCAACCCTCAGGCAGCGTCCCGAATTCATTATTGTCGGTGAAGTGCGGGGTCGTGAGGCGCAGACCCTCTTCCAGGCGATGAATACCGGCCACACGACCTTCTCCACGCTTCATGCGGGTGACATTGGGGAGGCGATCAATCGCCTGACCAACGAGCCGATCAGCGTCCCCACGGTCATGTTCACCGCGCTTGATCTCATGATCATCCAGTCGCTCCACCACCGTGAGGGTAAGATCATCCGGCGATGCGACGCGATCCACGAGATGAGCGTCGACGGGGAGGGCACGATACAGTTCCACCCGCTGTATAGCTGGGATCCCCGCGAGGACGCCTTCCAGCTTCTGGACCCCCGTTCAAGGGTTCTGGACCGCATCGGCCGGGATCACGGGTGGACGGATGACGACCTCAGTCAGATCCTGAAAAAGCGCAAAGAGCATATCCTGCAGCTCATCTCCTGCAGCAGGGGGGGCGCACCGTGGCTCCTGAAGGTACTCCATGAGTACAGTGTACAGGATCGGGAGAATAACCCTGAACAATACCCCGGAAATCCTTCAGACCGTCATGAGCGTAGGAGAGTCGGATGACGGCTTCGGCACCGATAAGGACATGGGTACGTAAGCTGGCGAGCCTGCAGGAATGGGACGAACTCCAGAAGGCGCTCCGTTCCGCGCATATCCCCGTGCATATCCGGGATTATAACCGCTCCACGCGGTTCGCCGTGGCCATTGCAGCCCTGGCATTCTGGGTCGCCGCAATTCTCCTGTGGATTGTCGGCTACGACGTGCAGATCCTGGATCTGCCATCTTGGGTTACGGCGGTCGCCCTCTGCGTCGTCCTGGTTCTCGGCGTCTTCTTCTCCTTCTATGGGTACCCGTTCCTGGTGGCCCGGGGGAGGAAGACGAAGATAGACCTAGATCTGCCCTACGCGATCACCTATATGGAGGCACTCTCCACCACGATGACCCTCTACCAGGTGATCCGCAAGGTCTACGAGGATGTGGATCTCTTCGGGGAGGTCTCAAAAGAATTCGGAATGATCGTCCGCGACGTGGAGCTCTTCGGGGAAGACCTGCATTCCGCTATGCGAAACCTCCAGATGGTCACACCCTCCCAGCACTTCCGCGACCTTTTAAACGATCTCATCATGGTCTCGAACGGCGGCGGGGATCTTACGGCGTTCCTCGCCTCCCGCTCCGCCTACTTCCGTGAGGTGGAATCCCGAGAGATGGAGATGGTGCTGAAGACGATCGAGATCATGGCCGAAGTCTACGTGACGGCCTTCGTCGCCGGCCCCATCGCGATCATCATCATGATCGTCGCCGAGAACCTGGCCGGCCAGAGCACACTCTCAGGATGGATGCCACTCATCTACGGGGGGATCGGGGGCGGCGCGGTGATCATGATCGCTCTC
>JAXDAH010000004.1:0-4896 GCA_034679905.1 Methanomicrobiales archaeon
GCTCGGGAGTCGATCGGGGGTATGCTGAACCTGGACCCGGACACCGTCGAAGAATCCCTGCGCCGGCTGGAGGCGAACCTGCTCATCGGACGGGAGGGCACGGAGCTGCGGGTGCTCTCTATAGGAGAGTCCATCGTGCGCTGCCAGGCCCGGTACGACAACGACTTTCCCGTCTACGTGGAGAACGGCGTAATCAAAGTCCGACAGAAGAGGACGTCCTGATGGAGCCAGCCGTCACCGTTCTCCGCCTGGGTCACCGCCCGATCCGGGATCAGCGGGTGACCACGCACGTGGGGCTGGCGGCCCGGGCCTTCGGGGCGGAGGGTATCTACATCGCGGCAGAGGATGCGGGACTGGTGCAGAGCCTGCAGGACGTGGTGGACCGCTGGGGCGGGCAGTTCTTCGTGCAGGACAGAGTGAAGTGGCGGCGCTGCATCCAGGAGTGGAAGGCGGAGGGCGGTACCGTCGTCCACCTCACCATGTACGGCATGCCCGTCCAGCAGGTCGTGACGGGGATCCGCGCCTGCGAACGGGTGCTGGTCGTGGTGGGGGCGGAGAAGGTGCCGGGCGAGGTCTACGGGCTCGCCGACTTCAACGTCGCCGTGACGGGTCAGCCTCACTCCGAGATCTCCAGCCTCGCGGTGTTTTTAGACCGCCTCTTCGAGGGACGGGAGCTCGATCGGGAGTTCCCCGGCGCTCGTATCCGCGTTGAGCCGAGCGAGAAAGGGAAAAAGACGCGTGAACTATGCTAGGGCGGGTGCTCGTCGCCGGTTTTGCCACGCGGCACGTGGTGCAGTCGGCCCACCGCGCCGGCTATGCGGTGTACGCGATCGACCACTTCTGCGATCAGGATCTCGGCTGGTATGCGAAGGAGTGCATGATATTCCAGGAACTGGACGAGATCGGGGAGAAGGTAGCGGAGATGGCGCACCTGCACTCCATCGACATCCTGGTCGTCACCTCGGGCGCCGAAGAGATCGCTGCCCCGATCCCCCTCTACGGGACCCCGCCCCGCCAGGTGGAGCGGTACCTGGATAAACTGGAGATCCAGCGGTTCCTGGAGGAGCACCGCTTCCCCGCGCCGCCCCTTGCTGCGGCCGGGGAGTATCCCGCCATGCTGAAACCCCGCCGGGGAGCGGGGGGGTGGCGGAACCTGGTGGTGCAGAACGCAGATGAAGAGGCGCGCTGGCTGGAGCTCTTCGGCGATCACCCCCACATCGCCCAGCGGGTGGTCTCCGGGACGGCCACCAGCGTCTCCTGCCTGGCGGACGGCTCGAGGGCGCGGGCGGTGGCGGCCAACCGCCAGCTGTTGCGGGGGGAGGGGAACCGGCAGTACGGATTCTCCGGCTCTCTCACGCCCCTCCCGAACCATCCGCTCTCCGCACGGATGATCCGGCTCGCCGAGGAGATCGCCGGCGCCAGCGGCTGCAGCGGGTCCATCGGGGTGGACTTCGTCCTGGGGGAGGATGCCTTCGCCATCGAGATCAATCCCCGGTTCCAGGCAACGCTGGACACCGTGGAGATGGCAACGGGGCTGAACCTTTTCCGTCTCCACCTGGATGCCTGCCGGGGACGGCTGCCGGAGTGCGTTCCGCTGCCCTCACGGTTCGCCGTGCGCCGCATCCTGTTCGCGGAGCGCGATCGGACCATCCGTGCGGACCTGGCCTCGCTCTCTCCCCTGGTGGCGGACATCCCCTGGCCGGGGACCGAGGTAGAGGAGGGGCAGGCGATCGTCTCCCTCTACGGATGGGGAGCGACCCCCGAAACGGCGTTCGGGATGCTCGAGCAGACGACCGACCGGGTGCGGAGACTGCTGCATTGACGGCTCTGAAAGAGGATTCGCCCAATCAGCCGCACCACTGCCCATTACGCCGGCCGGGATAGCGGCGGAGTGAGAGTGCGGATATGACCTCTGCAATCCGGGCTCCTCTACGGATCCCCGATGCCGCGTATACTCTCGGCGATGCAGGGGGAAGACCTATCATGGATATCAGATTCCTGATCATCCCTCCTTCCCCTGGCCCCCACCAGCTCTACGGGCGTAGTATAAACTGTACCATAAACAGTACATCCTGCATGTATTCTCTTGGTTAAGGTCGGATACCAGGCCCTATCGCACCGATGGGGGAGGGGAGTGCACTCCCCCCCCCTGTTGCCTCCACCCCTGCTTGCGATACCCTTGGGAGCACGGTGTACGAACTTTCTTCATTCTATGTACGGTTTTTAACTCGCGAGCAATCCAGATCCACTTCCGGTTAGACTGCAAAGCCCATTCATCCCTCCAAAGACATCTCCTCCGGCACCCCTCCCCCTGCTTCGGAATGCGGGAGCGACCCTGCATCTTCTATTAGAGCGAGATCCGGTTCAATCCGAGACCTATTACAGAGAATCTATTTTCATGCTCCTCCGTTCGGACCCTATCGCACCAATAGGGGGGGGCATCTTCCCTTCTCCTGAACGCACCTGCAGTTGATAGCCTCCAGAGTCAAGCAGGATGCGATCACCAATCCCGAAAAAATTCGCCTGCCCAGGGTTCCTCTCGTGGGTGTGGCGGACTCCCGATCCCAGGAGATTGTTCTAATCGAACAGCGGCAGGCGCAGTCTATTTAAGGGCGGCGTCACAATGCGTACGTTGCTTTTGGTGTTATTTCCGATACGGGGTATGTATCCAGGAGGAGACGGGCATGGTGAACAGAGATGATATTCTGGAGGATCCAGCCATTCGGATCTACCTGCACCGGCTGGTAGGCGAAGAGGGCCTGGAACTGCTGAGAAGGTTCCCCGGCGATGGCGAATACAGCGACGAAGATCTGGCCGCCAAGACCGGCATCAACCTGAATACGGTGCGGCACACGCTCTACACGCTCTACGAGCGCAGACTCGCCGAGTACCGGCGGATAAAGAACGCCGAGACTGGCTGGCTCACCTACCTCTGGAAGCTGAACCTGGATGCGATCTACGATGCCGTCCGCGAGGACATGCGGACGATTCTCGAGAGGCTCGAGGTCCGGGAGCGGTTCGAGGAGGAGAACGACTTCTTCATGTGCGCCGACTGCGGCAGATTCACCTTCATGGAGGTGGCCGATCTCGGCTTCATCTGCCCCCGCTGCGGGCAGGAGGTTACGCACTTCGAGAACGAGATACTGCTCCGCGCTCTCAAAAAGAGGACGGCAGCTATACGCGAATGCCTGAGGCAGTGATCGGGGAATCCGAGCGGGTCCTCATCGAGGCAGGAACCGATGCCGGCGTGCTGGCTCACTGCCGGGCCGTCGCTGCCGTCGCACGGGCATGGGAGGATAATCCTCTGGTCGACAGGCATCTGCTCCGAACCGGCGCGATGCTGCACGATATCGGCCGCAGCGTCACCCATTCGGTTGAGCACGCACAGGCCGGTGCCGCGCTCTGCCGCTCGCGGGGACTGCCGGAAGCGGTCGCGCGGATCGTGGAGCGGCACATCGGCGCCGGTCTTACCGCCGATGACTGCAGCCTGCTGGGACTCCTTCCAAAGGATTGCCTGCCGGTGAGCCTCGAGGAGCGGATCGTCGCCCATGCGGACAACCTGGTAGAAGGCGACCGGGAAACTTCCATCTACCGCCTGCTGCAGGAGTCCGCCTGGCTGAAGAGAAGGTACCGGCAGCGGATCTACCGGCTCTGCCTCGATGTGGAGCTATTCAGAGGATGATCTTCCGAACCGCGGGAAGGCTCCTCAACTCCTCCAGGACGCCGGTGGGCAGCGGTTCGTCCAGGATGACCACCAGTCGTGGCTCCTCGCTGAAGTAGGGGTCGGTCACGAAGATCTGACGGAGGTTGAGGTTATGGCGGGAGAGCACTCCCACCACCGCTCCCACGATACCCCGCTCCTGGGCGTTGCGCGGAAGCACCGTGATCACCGAGAGCTCGAGCTGTTCTGCGACGCGTGAGAGATCGGGCGTCGCCCGAATGTTCAGGAAGATCTCCTTTAGAAACGGCCGGTCCAGGATGTGCTGCGCCGTCGCATCCACCACCCGCCTGTCGGCCCCGATCGCCTTCGCGATGTGCGTGGCGGGGATCTCCACGCCGTTGCAGGCGATCTTTCCGGTCTCGCTGACCCCGAAACCGTTCTCCAGCAGGAACTGCACCACCCGGGCCTGGGAGGGGGAGTCCTGGAACTCCCGCATGATATCCGCCCACATGAAGGATTAGTATGGCATACCACAGGGATATACATGGTTGGTTTCGTGCCGCGGGGCTCCGGTATATGCGGGCTCGGCTGCAGCAATCTGCAGTCGTAGGGCTGGCGCCGATGCGAACGCAAGGTATTTGAGATGACAACACGAAGTACTAGAGTCGATCTATACGAGTCGAGCGAGGGTTGCCGAGCCAGGTCAAAGGCGCTGGCTTGAGGGGCCAGTCTCGAAGGAGTTCTTGGGTTCAAATCCCATCCCTCGCATATTTCTGGATCTACTGGTTCTGGTCTATCCGCATTGACCACCGTATTGTTCTCCTCGGAATACGCTCTTTTCATAAATAAGCATGGTCGAAGGGACTGACCGCTTCAGACGCTCCATCCGGCAGGCAATCCTGCCGTTAAAAAGCGGCCGGACACTAACTTCAGAATGCGGAGAACATGTCGCCCCTGCAGTGAAACGGAGGCCATAGAATAATGAAGAGGCAGAGGGGGGGGAGCAGATGCGTGCCATTCCGATGGTACAATTTTCCAGAGTGATCAGCGCGAACTATACCATTTCCCGAGCAGGGGTTGATAGTCCCGAAACTCGCCGCGAATATGCATCCCGATACTGATGCACTGTTCGGCTTTGGTGCGGTTGCCCAACAGCTGGTAACAGACCGCCTTGTTATCCCACGCGGCGTCATTGTTGGGGTTGATATCAAGGACGAGATCGAAACTCTGGAGCG
>JAXDAH010000005.1:0-6760 GCA_034679905.1 Methanomicrobiales archaeon
GCCCTCGATCTCGAGTCGTCGATCTGCGGACTCGCCCGCATGCTGAAGGCCGATATCGACACCTGCCTGGACTGCGACGTGGACATGGTGCATGTCTTCATTCCCACCTCTCGGGTCCAGCGGGAGCACACCATCAAGAAGAGCGCCGAAGAGGTGCTGGAGATCACGGGAAGCACGGTCGCGTACGCCCGCGATCACTTCGGCATGGTGATGTTCTCGGCGATGGACGCCACCCGCACGGAATGGGACTACCTGATCCAGGTGCTGAAGGCGGCAGTCGAGGCCGGGGCGACGATTGTCAACATCCCCGACACCGTAGGTGTGATCACCCCGGGCGCCATGCGGGAGCTGATCACCCGCATCGCGAACGAGGTGGATGCGCCCATCGACGTGCACTGTCACAACGACTTCGGTCTTGCCGTGGCAAACACCCTCGCCGCCGTGGAAGGCGGCGCCTCGCAGGTGCAGGTGACGGTAAACGGCCTCGGCGAGCGGGCGGGGAATGCCGATCTCGCCGAGACCGTGATGGCGCTGGAGTCCATCTACGGTGTATCGACGGGCATCGCGACCCAGAAGATCGTGGAGACATCCCGTCTGGTCTCCCGCTACTCGGGGGTCAGCCTCATGCCCACCCAGCCGATCGTGGGGGAGAACGCCTTCTCGCACGAGAGCGGGATCCATTCGCACGGCGTCATCGCCTGCTCCGAGACCTTCGAGCCCGGCATCCTCACCCCCGAGATGGTGGGGCACCGCCGCCGCCTGAAGCTGGGCAAGCATGTCGGGCGGCATGCGGTGCGGCAGATGCTCGAGGATGCCCGCATCTCGCCCTCCGAGACGGAGCTCGACGAGATCGTCCTCCGCATCAAGGCCATCTCGGGCAAGGGCAAGCGCGTGACCGACGCCGATCTCTACGAGATCGCCGACAGCGTCATGGGAACGACCAATGGCGGGAGGATCCTCGAACTGGAGGGGATAGCGGTGATGACGGGCAACCACGTGATCCCGACCGCCACCATCAAGGCCAAGGTGAACGGCAGCGACCATGTCTTCAGCAGTGTCGGGAACGGCCCCGTGGATGCCGCCATGAAGGCAGTCCTGGGGATCCTGCCGACCCACGTCCAGCTGAAGGAGTTCAACATCGAGGCGATCTCCGGCGGTACAGATGCCATCGGGCATGTCACCATCGCCGTGGAGGACGAGCAGGGGCGGATCATCAGTGCAAGCGCATCCAGCGACGACATCATCCTTGCCTCGGTGGAGGCGATCGTGAACGCGATCAACCTCCTGCACCGCACCTGAACCCACCTCTTTTTATCGCCCGATCCTTCCCGTCACGATAGCACACAGCTCGAACCACTTCGCTCGGGGAGGGGTATGGAGGGGGGTGAACGGAGATACGGCCAGAGATGCAGCCCCGAGGATAAGGGAAGCGATCGCCAGGGGAGCCGGGGGTCTGCAGGAGGGTCTCCATTCAGGAATTTCCGATCTATCTGCAGCAGTTATCGCACGAGAGCAGAAGGTAGGCTACGGTATAGACCCGTGGGGACCCTCCCGAGGGGACTTATCGGGGCAGGAGGGCGCGCTCCCCCTCACCCACTGCTGCGATAAGCACCGTTCACGGATGCAGCAGTCGCCGGGATCCGGTGGCAGACGGGACCAGAGGTTGCCCGGCAGAGTCGATGCTGAGGTTCGGCTACCCTATCGGCACCTCTCCTCCAGGATATCGCAGCCGGGGGGCACGGGGGTGCACTATTTACTCCCATTGGTGAGAGGGGCGTGGGAATCCCCCGTTCCCCTCTTCGGGCATCCAACGCGCAACTGCGGGGAGAACGGTGGTTCGATCCCGGATGGGATGCCATTGCTCCGTCAGGACCGGGCTCGGTGCGAGGGGGTCCAGAGAGAGGTCGGCGATCCTCCCCCGACGAACCCGCCCACCAGGATATCCTGGCGAGGACGGTATCCCCATGCCAGCCTTCTTCGCGTGTCTACATTCGGATGGGTAATCCAGCGATACGGAAGAATGCCGAAACCTGGAGGCTTCCGGCAGGGCAGATGAAAAAGCAGCGTGCCGCCCTTTGGAGAAAAAAGTTTTATTCGGCGGCCGGGCTGGGCGGCGCCTCGCCTCCGCCCAGGGCTCCGCGGACCTGCGCGCTCAACTGTTCGAACCGCGTCTGGAGCGCCTTCTCCTGTTTCTCGAGAGACTTGATGCGGAGCTCCAGCGTCTCAATCCGTTCGTTCAGGGACTCCTCGACCTTTGACTTCTTCTGCTGGATCATCACGGTGCCGATGTTGGTGAAGACCTCGGCATCCTCCGGGATCTCTTTCAGCTCCTCGCCGGCGCGCTTCGCTTCGCGGAGCGCCATCTCGTACTGCGTCTTCTGTCCGACGACCGTCTGCAGCTGCTGCTGCAGCTGCTGTAGCATGGCCAGCTGGTTCTGCACCTTGGGGGGTATCTGCTGCATTGTAAAATCCTCCTCTTAAACTTGATGTAGTACTATTACAACCTTTTGACCTTTATCCCTTTGCGGTACTTCCTGGACGGCGTTCGGTAAAACGGGCCCAGGCATCCACGCTCTGAGTCCAGTATGCTCATACGGTCTAACAGCGGGTCATGCACTCGCTCGCCGCCTCCTGCATCGCATCGGCGACGTCGATCAAGCGGAGCCACATGTTCAGCGCTGCCCGAAGGGCGGATACATCCGATGCCTCGACACGGAGCACGAGAGCGCCGTCTTCGAGCGCGACCGTCCCCGATGAGCGGCTGCTCCCCGCACCGTCCCCCGACTCCGGGAGAACCACGCGGCAGATCCGCTCGGCATGGGGGGTCTCGAACCGGAAGCAGGCCGTATGCCGCTTCAACCCAGCACCTCCAGGACGTAGTGCCGCGCCTGGGTGCCGTCGAACTCCAGCGTGCAGTTCTCCGCGCCCGTATACTCCACGCTGAGATACGGTGAGAGTTCCTCAAAAACGGATCGGTTGGAGACAAAAAGGCCCCGCCGGGCCTTCCCGGCGGTACGGGATCGGACGGTAAAAGACGGGACGGGGTAGTCGGCGACCACCGCCTCGTTGTGTATCACCTGGAGGCGGTATCCTTTCTGCTGCCGGCAGACGATCACGATGGTGGGTTCTGTCGCCTTCACCCCCTCCAGACCCTGCTTGCCGCGGGTGAGGCAATGGCTTTCGAGGGCGAAGGCGATGTCCCTGCAGAGAGTCCGCACTTCCGGAACCGGTTTCCGAGAGCTGGTTACAAGGGTCATCGGGCCTTGATGGTCTTGATACCGGCTCCCCGCTCCTTGTAGAGGATCCGGTGACCACAGTAGGGGCACCGCACGTTGATGTCGATCTCCACCTTGTACTTACACCGCGCGCACTTGTAGGCTCCCGCCACGATCTACTCCTCTCTGGACATGGATCTCTCTATCGTGCGGAGGGCGATGCGCAGCGCCGGCGTCTGGGGCACGTAGGCGCCGCCTGCAAATTTGTATCCGCATTTCCTGCAGATCCAGATCCCCGTTCCCGCACGGCGGACGGCTGTCTGATCGCAGCTGGGACAGCGATGGACCGCTTTCTGGATACTCTCGACCTCTGCAACCCTCTTGCGAATGAACCGGCCGTATCTCGGCCCGAATCGGCCTGCACTACCCGATATTCTTCCCTTGGCTTTCTGCGCCTTCTTGGCCATGTTCTTGTGACTCCTTCTGTCCTGATATATTGGCTCTTTCTCTTAATATAGTTGTTTAAGAGGTATGCTCAAGTATTTTGACCTCGCCCTCGCCCCGGGTGATGCGGTTGACCAGATCGTAGAAGTCCTTCTGGATGCCGCCCGGGATGCGCACGATCGCGATCCATGCGCCGTCCTTCTGCCACTCGTCCCGTTCGATGGTTGCGGCGGACTGCAGTTCGCCATAGCCTTTTGCCGCGTACTCCGCCGGCAGCTTGACGGCAATCCGGACCTCCTCGAAGCGGATGGGCAGGAGGGGGCGGATTGCTTTTACGGTCTCTTTTACGAGTTCGTCCAGGTGCTTGAAGGGATCGATGTTGACCCGCGCCTCCTCCATCGCCATCTCGATTCGCTGTGGGGGGTGCGGCAGACCGGTCTGCGGATTCACCGCGTTGCGCGCGATGAAGTTGACGACCTGGAGCCTCTTTGCAGCCAGCATCTGGCGACGCTGCTCCGAGGTCAGGTGGATCTCGCCCTTCTGCAGGATGCGGCGGGCAACCGTGTCGAAATCGGTCGTCTGGAATACCTTCATCAGGGACTCCTCCGACGCCTTCGTCCCGCGGGAGGCATGCTCGAAGACGTGGAGGGCTGCGACCACGTCCTCGATGTTCACCTCCCTGCCCTGCCGGACCAGCGCTGCCCGTTCGGGATCCACGAGAATTTCAAAGCGCTCCCCATGGCTCTCGAGACGGGCCACTACCGCCCTGTCAAGAGGTATCATGGTTCCCGTTTCATGCTCCTATCTTATCGACGTACTCCGCGACCTCTTCCTTGGTCATCCGGCGGAAGACCGGGTTCTCCACCTCGATAAGACCGATCTCGACCGTGCTCACGTCGAATTTCCCCTCGGTCGCGGTGTTGAGCGCCTTTAAGCCCAGCAGCACCGCGTCCTCCATCGGGATGTCGTCCCGGTACTCCTCCTCGAAGACCTTCATCACCGCAGGGCGTCCAATGCCAATCGCCGTCGCCTTGTACTCCAGCAGGGTGCCGCTCGGATCGGTCTCGAAGAGCTTCGCCTCCCCGTGGCTGACGCCGATGATGAGCAAGGCCGTCCCGTAGGGGCGTGCACCCCCAAACTGGGTGTAGAGCTGCATGTGATCGCAGAGTTTCTTGCTGAGCGTCTCGACATCGATCGGCTCGTCGTAGGTGACACGGTTGATCTGGGACTCCACCCGGGCACGGTCGACGAGCGAGCGGGCATCGCCGACGAGTCCGGAGGAAGCCACTCCGATGTGGTCGTCGATCTTGAAGATCTTCTCGATGGATGCCGGTTCCAGCAGCTTGGTCGACACTCTTTTATCGACAATGAGCGCAACGGCTCCTCTGCACTTCAGCCCGACCGCGGTGGTGCCCCGTTTCACGGCCTCTCGCGCATACTCTACCTGGTAGAGCCGTCCATCCGGGCTGAATACAGTAATGGCCCGATCGTATCCCATCTGATATTGTGGCTGCATTAAATCTCCTCGATCTCTTTCTGGGTGAAGAATAGTAACTTCTGACTTTTATTACTTTTTGCAACTAAATCAACCTTGTGCCGCCCCAGGCGGTATGCGGCGTAGTGCTTTTCGGCGAGGACCACGTCTCCACCCTGCTCCGGAGCAGGAGGCACGGAAATGCGCTCTTTGAGGGTGCGGATCGTGCCGGAGGTGGCGATCGTGCGGACAGCGACTGCATTCTCCCCGATGCGGTGGATGGTCGCCATCGCAACCGCGAGCTGCTGCTCCGTCCCCCGTCGGCAGCGGACGATGGCGCAGTCCCCCTGCTGGAACACCACCGCCGGCTGGATCTGCGCCGCCTCTGCATCGCCCCAGAGGGAGGTGGTCGCCTCCATCACGGCCTGGTGCAGCAGCCGGGTGTCCCCCGAAACGTGCCACCGCGGTGCGATTCTGGCGAGGATGTATCGCCGTTTCTCTCTCAGGGTCGGAGGGAGGGGTTTCACGTCACCACCCGCACCGCTCCTCGAGGGGAGAGCAGATGTCCCACCGATGCGAGGGCTGCATGCACCTCGCTCTCCTGCATGCCGAAGAGGGAGCAGAGGGCGGCGCACTCCCGAGGGGACCGGAGATCGAGAATGGAGCGGGCGCTGCTGGAGAGGGTCAGCGGGAACCCGAAGTGTCGCTGCAGGCGGAGGATATCGGCATACCGCCGCAGGGCTCTCTGCCTCTCGGATCCCCGGCCCTGGACCAGAGGCTGGAGATCGATGTCGACCGCCACCCCCCGCTCGGCTGCCATCCGGGCGGCGACGTGGTCGAAGGCGTTGCGGGGAGTGCGGTGAATCTGGCGCAGGATGTGAATCCCGTGCACCGAGAGGATACCACGGTTGAAGGAGAGGTCTCCGGCATCCACCAGGACCACCTCTGCCCTGGATCCGGCCCGCCGCACCTGGCCGATCACCGCTTTCGCTGTCTTCTCCTGGATCAGCGCACCCTGCAGCACCCGGACGCCGTTCCGGGGAGCACCGGTGCTGTCGAGGGCTACGATGCTGTCGAATCCCAGTTCAGCGGCTTCGAGTGCCAGCCTCTGTACAGAAGAGTCCCCGAGAGGGTAGGGGCAGATGCAGGCGTCAGTCCGGTCCATCGGTGCCCGCCAGAAAAATTGTATGATTATTTGCCGATGTTCCCGTGGGAACGAATGCTCGGGCGGGTTTTCTCGGTGCCCACGCCGCGGCGGCGCATGCCCCGGCCCTTCAACCCCGCACTGGTCTTTCCGCGCTCCGCGCGCCCGCGGTGGACGGGAGATGCGAGCCAGGCGAGCTGCGAATCGCCGGCGATCGCCGGGTGGTGCGGGTCCACCAGGATCACCTCGTACCACTTCTGCTTCCCGTCCTGCCCCACCCAGTAGGAGTTCAGCACCTCCATGTTGGGGAACTTCCTTGAGGCGCGCTCTTCGGCGATCCTCTGGATGCTCTTTGCAGCCGTTATCCGCCGCATTCCCATGTGGGCGGTGCGGCGGCCCCGCACGTACCGCGATCGTCGCCGTCCGCCCCTGCGAACCCGCACGCGGGCGACGGCAATGCCCTGCTTGGCCTTGTAGCCGAGC
>JAXDAH010000006.1:0-29812 GCA_034679905.1 Methanomicrobiales archaeon
GCCTGCGAACCGGAGAAGTCGAACTCGGCCGCCTGGCCGATCTGGATGGGTCCCGAGCCGATCAGGAGCACCTTTTTGATGTGCGGTTTGCGGGGCATCAGGGGATCCTCCGGAACATGTCCTCGAAGTAGTGGGTCTCCGTATCCCGGGGTCCGCCGTGGGCTTCGGGGTGGAACTGGACGCAGGAGATGTCCAGGTCCGGTAGCGTAAACCCTTCCATCGTGCCGTCGTTGACGTTGGTGTGGGAGACCACGCAGCCTTCGGGGAGCGTGTCCGGGTCCACGCAGAATCCGTGGTTCTGGGTGGTGATGAAGATCCGTCCGTCGACGGTATGGCGCACCGGCTGGTTGGCGCCGCGGTGCCCGAACTTCAGCTTGTAGGTCTCGGCGCCCAGGGCCAGCCCGGTGACCTGGATGCCCATGCAGATGCCGAAGATCGGCAGTTCGCCGATCGCCTGGCGGATGCACGCGATCGCCCGAGCGGCCCGCCGCGGATCGCCGGGGCCGTTGCTGATGAAGAGGGCCTGCGGTTCACAGGCGGCCACATCCCGGTAGGTCGCGTCCGCCGGGAAGATATGGAGGTCGGCCCCCCGCTGCTGGAGGCTGGTGATCATGTTCCGTTTGATCCCGAGGTCCAGGACGGCAATTCTCTTCCCGGGCCCCGGGAGATGGCCGGGGGCGGAGCAGGTGACTCGAGGTATCACCTCGCACTCGGATATCTGCGAAGTGTGGCGGGCCCGCTCCACCGCCTCTGCCCCGTCGTCGTCGCCCACGATGAGCGTTGCCCGCATGGTGCCGCGTTCCCGCAGCCGTATGGCGAGCATGCGGGTATCGACGCCGCTGATGCCGAGCAGGTCGTTCTCGCGGTAGTAGGCGGAGAGCGCCGGCTGCTGCACGGGTGCAGCGCAGAGTTCGCGAACGACACATCCCAGTGACTGCACTCTCTGGCTCTGGAAGTTCTCAAAATCCACACCGTAGTTGCCGATCAGAGGGTAGGTGAACATCAGGATCTGGCCGGAGTAACTGGGATCGGTCAGTGCCTCCATGTAGCCGCTCATCTGCGTTGTGAATACCAGCTCCCCGGAAGCGCATCCCTCTACGCCGAACCCGTTCCCGATGCAATAGGTGCCATCTTCAAGACCCAGGACTGCCTTCATGCATTACCATATTCAATGGTGGTCCCGAGGTCTTAACGGTAGTGCACCGATGCGTGCGGTTCGGCCCCCGCGGGCCGCCAGAGGACGCACCGGCGACAGCCCGCGCTGCATTGCCAGCCGCGGCGGTGTATCGGAACCGCCTGCGCAACCGGGACGGCAGTATTCTCGCACCAGGGGGGTTTAGCACTTTTTAGAGGCGTAGATCCGAAAGCAGGGGTCCGATAGGCGAGATGCGTGCTGCCCTGCACGCTACTGGAAAGAGGCTTGCCCTCCCCTTGCGCCCCTCCTGCATGATAGACCGGGATCGCAGGGGCGAAGGGCGAGTGGCAGGAGGGCGGTGAGGAGAGACGACCGCTCCTACAAGATCCTTTTCCCGCGATCGGACGGGGATCGCCGCTGCATCCTTGAGCGGGGGCTAGCCGGATGGGGCATACGGTTTAATCGCGGGTCCTGGACCGGGCCCCAGTGTACGGTGGTTGGGAACAATCGGGGGGAGATGCACCTTCCATCCCCGTGTCCGATACTCTCGCATGCAGGGGTGCCGGGGTGGACCGGTTCGAACCGTGGATGCCCTTCGCATCGATCTCGCGCTTCGCCGACAATGGTATCGCACCAAAGGGAGGAGGGAGCTCCGGTGGGGGAGGGGGCCCCCCTCCCCCCGCCTGCGATAGACTTTGTGCACGCATGTCTATTTCTCCCGCGAATTCGGGAGGGAACGGGGATTCGCACCCGGATAACCGATGGAGCGCCCCGCTTCTCCGATACGGGTACTAATGCACCCAGGAGGGAGTGCATCACCCTTCCCCCATAGGAACGATATGGCCTAGAGGGGGGGAGTGCAGCCTTTGACGGGCAGCGGGGTCGCTGCAGCACGGACCTCCCCCCGTGACGAGCATGATACTATCTGCGGATCGGCCCGACTCCGGCCCGGGGATTGTTGACCAACGAAGCATCCGCCAGACGCTCTGCTGCGAACGCCTGACCATACCTGCGAATCCCCGCGGGATCAGGTGTTCTGCGTCTCCTGCGTGGTGAGCTCTTCGGCCACCGCATCGCGGATATTGCGCACTTCGGGAATATCCTGGATGGCGAGCGCCTCGTCAAAGCAGATCAGGGAGGCCCGATACTGCCCGAGCGATGCCAGCACGACCCCCTTGCTGAGGAGGACGATGCAGTTGCCGGGGACGATCTCCAGCGCCTTGTTGAAGCACTCGATCGCCTCGCCGTGCCGCCCGAGCTTCTGGAGACTGGTCCCCTTCTGATACCAGGCCTTGGCATTCCGCTGGTCCGTGCGGAGGATCCGATCGTAGAGGGCGATGGCCTCGTCGTACCGCTCCTGCTCCTCGAGAATGGATCCCTTGCCCAGGTATGCCTTCGCATGGAGGGGATCGAGCTTGAGCGCCATATCGAACGCATGGAGGGCGTCTCCCTGCCTGTCGAGCTTCACGAGCGTCGTGCCCTTGTGGTGCCAGAGGTCGGCACTCTTCTTGTACATCTCCAGGGCTTTACTGAAGCACTCGAGCGCCTCCTCGTACCGCCCCATGTACTCCAGGATGATCCCCCGGCTGTACCAGGCGATGGCGTACTTGGGATCCATCTCGAGCACCACATCGTAGGACTGGATCGCCTCCTCGTACCGCCCCAGCTTGCCCAGGGTCAGCCCTTTATGGTACCAGGCGATCACGGCATATTTGGGATCGATCTCCAGGATGCGGTCGAAGCACTTCAGGGCATCCTCGATCCTCTCCAGGTTCCCGAGCGCCACTCCTTTCTGATACCAGATCTGGGCGTTCCCGGGATCTTTCACGAGCGCCTTGTCAAAAAACTCTATGGCTTCGGGATATTTCCCCTGCTCCTTATAGACCAGCCCCTTCTTGAAGAGCGTCTCCGGCTCCTGCGGATCCACTTCCAGCACTCTGTCGTACGACTGGAGAGCGTCGCGGTATTTGCCCTGTTCGGCGTAAACGTCTCCTTCCTTGACCCACTTCGAGATGTCCCTTTTCTTAAAGAGATCCCACAAAACTGCCCCTCCCTGTTCGGACCTGTGATCCTCGTCTGGCGTATCGATGCCGAAGGCATGCCCGTCCTGAAATATCTATCCAGCCAGATATCATTCTTGAACAATAAATACTTAATCCATTGCAATGGTAAATACTCTGCGGTTGTAATTGTGCCCCATTAACGACTCAAATCTAAAAAATTAAAATGTTTTTATTCTGTAATGCCAAATGCGGCATATTCAGGCCCGAACGCGCATGAGAATCCCCACATTCGGAACCCCCGAAAGAGCCGGTATCCGCCGCCGACGGGGAGCCGCCCGGGGCACTTCGGGATTCGCCCAGGGGAAGGTAAAAGGCAGTCCTCCGCCATAGAGTACCTGCATGAAGCCTGACGTCGTCATCGAGATCATCGGATTTCGAGAGGCAAGCTGCGGTCCGTTTCCATGCGACGGGGATCGGACGTGCGAGCTCGCCGAATGCCACCCCGACGGCACCCTCATCGACGCCTGCACAGCGCTCGAGAGGTGCCTTCGCGGGGCCTATGCAGACCGCGTGCAGCTGAAGTTCACCAGCCTGGACGAGGGCGTGCCCGACGCCGTGCGGGATATCGTCGAGAAGCACCACCCGCCGCTGCCGATCGTGCTGGTGAACGGTCAGCTGACGCCCATCGGCAGGATCTCCTGGCCCCTGATACAAAAGGAGGTGGATAGAAGGCTTACCCGAGGTTAGAGTATCTTCGAGAGTTTTCCGCTCTCCATATCCCAGTACAGGCCGTGCAGGCCGATCTTACCCTCTTCTTCAGCCTTCCGCACGAGCGGATAGTTGCGGAGGTGCTCCATCTGCAGCCGGATGTTCTCCAGCTCGATATTCTTCCTCCGTTCGCGGGCATCCTTCGCGGTGACGGTCGGGCCCATGGCGGCATCCACGTTGAGCCGTGCCCGGCGGGCATTGTTCAGCCAGAGCGGAATGTACGTATCCTGGCCCTCCTTGTCGAGCGCCTTCATCGCACCGCAGTCCGAGTGGCCGCAGATGACGATGTCCTTGACCTTCAGGTGGTTGATGGCGTATTCCAGGACCGTGGCAAAGCTCCAGTCGTTGTTGGGGATGATGTTGCCGATGTTGCGGTGCACGAAGATCTCCCCGGGCTTCGCTCTGGTGATCCGTTCGGGGATTACACGGGAGTCCGAGCAGCCGATCCAGAGCACGGCCGGGCTCTGCCCTTTGGTCAGTTCAGCGTAGCAATCCCTGTGACTCTGAAATTCACCTTCCATGAAGCGGGCGTTTCCTTCCAGCAACTTATCGATCATGAAGCATTCTCCAAATAGTGCATTTGTGACCGCCCACAGGACCCGTACGCACCATCCCAGCACTCCCGTGCGGATCCCCGCAGGCATCGCCGGAGCGAGGTGCAACTCCCCGTCTCCCAGCAGAGATATGTCGCATCAGAATGCATTTTAGGTTTTCTGTTGCGCCGGGCAGTGCCGTAGGGGCCAGAAGGACTGCTGTGCCTCCGCGGGCGGCCACAGTGCCAAAAAAGTAGATGATCCGGAGGCTGCGCCGTGAGGCCTGGGAGCTCACTCTCTGCGTGCGGACCAGTCCTTCTCGAGGACTTCAGCCGCACTGGCCGATTTCAGCTCCGGCGGGCACTCCACGAACCGCCCGCTCCGGTCCCGGCACTGCCCCGCGCTCTCGTCGTAGCTGATGGCCTGCCGCGCACGGGCTGTTCGCCCTCCGCCGTGGGAAGCCCGTCCGCCGAGCTGCGCCACCCGTTCGCGGGTCTCCACCGATGCCGCCTGCAACCCGCGCTCCTCGTGCGGCGCCCGTCCACCGGCACGGGCTACACGCTCCCGGGTCTCCGGGGGTGCCGCCTGCAGCCCTCGCGCCGCGTGCGGCGCCTTCCCGCCGGCACGCGCCACCCGGGACCGGGTCTCCTTGGTGGCGGCTTCAAGCCCCCTCTCTGCATGCGGCGCCCGGCCCCCGGCCCTCGCCACCCGTGTGCGGGTCTCTTTATCCGCGGAGGCGAGGCCCCTCCGGGGTTTCTCCTCCCTGGATCGTTGTGCCATCTTCTTCCTCTCCTGATTCCTCTCCCGTTCGGTATGCCGTCTCCATAACCGGGTCTTCGCCCCGATTCGGCAAACCGCCCTGCGCCCCCCATACAGTACTATCCTATAAAAAACTATCTGCAGTCGTCATGATCATGCTCGAACCATGCCGTGTCGGTGTGGAATCGGCCAGATATCGGTCAAAAACCGATCGGCCCGATCGCTGCAGACCGATCCCATCGGGTGCCGGCGCCGGCGCATACGGCATCCCGCGCCCTGGGCGTAGCATCGGATCCTGGCAGTATGCACGGATTTTTCCTGGATTGCACTCTGCCGTTCTGCAGCAGTTTCACGAAAAGTGCTGTTAACTCCGCCGGAACCGCCGTGCGGCCGCGACGAGCGCCTGTGCAAACGCAGCGGAGAAGTAGGCGTGGGTGTAGCAGCCCATGGCGTTCTCCTCAAACAGCCCGTCGCGGCCCTGCTCGATCCCTCTCCCCCGCCGCAGCGTCACCGCGAACCGTGCATCCCCGCCGCTTTCCACGCGGGAGTAGTGGAACTCGTGGCCGCGATAGGCGAGGGCGGACGGCAGGAGTCCCGTGCCCTGCCGTACCGAGGCATCCACGTAGCCGAGGCCCTGGATCCGCTCCGCCATCACCGAACGGGCGGGGAGAATGCCGCTGAAGCGGTAGAACCGGTCCGCATCGAGCCCTTCGGTGAGATAGAGCAGCCCTCCGCACTCCCCGTAGATCGGCGTGCCGCCGTCTGCTGCCTTGCGGATCGCCTCCCTGCAGGGCGATGCCTCGAGGGCGGCTGCATGGAGTTCCGGGTATCCCCCGCCGAGGTAAATGAGGTCCACCTCGGGCAGCGGGTCCCGAATGGGGCTGAAGAACCGCACATCGGCGCCGGCAGCAGCGAGCCGCTCCAGGTTGTCCTGGTAGTAGAAGCAGAACGCCTCGTCCCGGGCGACCCCGACGCAGACTTCCGATTCGGGGGGAGGGTCGGGCAGATCCGTCGCGGGGAGCGGAGGCGCCCTTTCGGCCGCCTGCACGATCCCCTCGAGGTCGCAGGTCTCCTCGACGATGCGCCCGAAGAGGCCCATTGTATCGCTCTCGTGGGCCATGGCAAGCCCGAGGTGGCGGCTCTGCACGACGAGGTCCGTCCTGCGGGGGATCCAGCCGAGGGCGGGCGTCTCCAGCCCGGGTTCGATCGAGCGGCGGTGGCGTTCGCTCCCCACACGATTCAGGACGACGCCGGCGATCCGCATTTCAGGATCGAAACCCGTATAGCCCCGCACCACCGCATGGACCGACCGCGACATGCCGCGTGCGTCGACGACGAGCAGCACCGGTGCCTGCAGGAGCTTCGCCACCTCCGCGGTGCTGGAGGTCTCGGAGCCGTCCATGCCGTCGTACAGCCCCATCACGCCCTCGATCACCGCGATATCGGCACCCCGGACCGCCCTGGCGAACGTCTCCGCCACGCCCTTCGGGCCCATCATGTAGGGGTCCAGGTTCCTCGAGGGGCGTCCGCAGATGGCGGTGTGGTGCGTGGGGTCGATGAAGTCCGGCCCCACCTTGAAGGGCTGGACGCGCAGCCTGCGGGCGGCGAGGGCGGCCATGAGCCCGCTCGCGACCGTGGTCTTGCCGCAGCCGCTGTGCGTTCCGGCGACGACGATGCGCGGAGTGTCGTTCATCCTGACGGATCGATACGCGCTCATACGCCATTATCCTGCGCCCTCGGGACGGCGGATGGAGCATCCGCCGCCGGATCGAGGGGGATCGCGGATATCCTCAGTCGGCTCTTCTCGCAGAATGCCGCCACCCGCTGCTGCACGCGCTGCAGCATCCCCCCGGAGGTGACGATGAGAGTGCTCCGTCCGAGGACCGCCTCCATCAGGCAGCGGTCGATCACGTCGTGGGTGAACTGCGGGGCGATGCCCTCCTGCTCGCAGCGCTGCTTGGCCCGCGTACCCATCGCCCCGATGGCGCCGATTCGTCCGCTCGCGAGCATACTCTGCACCGCATCGCCCTCCCAGGCGCCGGCATCCAGGAGGTAGATTGCGCCCCGCGCCCTCCCGGCACCACGGCCCGCCGCACGCTCGATGCTCTGCGCCATCTCCAGCACGCCGGAGGGGGGGTCGGCGCCATCCATCAGGCCCCGGGCGGTCAGGGCCGCGTACAACTCCAGGAGCTGCGGCATGGTGAGGCGGGCGCGCCGCACCAGCTCCGGGTCGGTGAAGAGCACGCGCGGCGGGGCGCGCCGGAGCACGGACCCTTCCGCCATCAGGATCACGTCGTCCGCCCAGCGGTAGGCGAGCTCGACGTCGTGCGTGGAGATGACGACCAGGGTGCCGCGGTCGTGGAGCTCGTCTAACAGGTCGATCGTCTCGGCGGCGCCGGCGGGATCCAGGGAACTCGTGGGCTCGTCGAAGATGAGGATATCCGGCTCCATCGCCAGGACGCCGGCGATGGCCGCACGCTTCTTCTCGCCCCCCGAGAGGTGGTGGGGAGGGCGTTTCTCGTAGCCGGCGAGCCCCACGGCATACAGGGCGTCTGCCACCCGGCGCCGCACCTGATCCTGGGGGAGACCGAGGTTCACGGGCCCGAAGGCGACGTCCTGGTAGACCGTGGGCGCGAAGAGCTGGGCGTCGGAGTTCTGGAAGACCATGCCCACCCGGCGGCGCGCCTCCCGGATCGACCGCCCGTCGTACTGCAGGGGGGAGCCAAAGAGCCGCACCTCCCCGCGGTCCGGGCGGAGCGTCCCGTTGCACATCAGCAGCAGCGTGGTCTTACCCGCGCCGTTCGGGCCGACAACGGCGATCTTCTCCCCTGTTCCGATGGCGACGCTCACGCCCCGCAGCGCC
The DNA here is from genome assembly GCA_034679905.1 of Methanomicrobiales archaeon. Classification (GTDB taxonomy): domain Archaea; phylum Halobacteriota; class Methanomicrobia; order Methanomicrobiales; family JACTUA01; genus JASEFH01. The sequence continues at coordinate 8,062 of JAXDAH010000006.1, forward strand.
TCCGGGCGGTTGGGGTAGGCGTAGTGGACGTCCAGAAACTCGATCGCGGCACCCATGGCAACTCCCCTTACAGCAGCCTCAGCGGCGCCGTACCGATCAGCAGGGCGACGCCGGCTGCCAGGTAGCCGGTCACCAGCAGGGCGCCCCGGAGCGAGATCTGCCGCTCATCCTCCAGCAGCTCCAGCCTTCCATCGTAGCAGCGGGCATCCATCGCAAGGACGAGCTCCTCTCCCCGCTCCCACGCGCGGATGAAGAGCATCGAGCCGAGCATGGAGAGGGCGGAGAGCGAGTTGCGGAACGTCGTGTAGCCCTGCCGCATGGTCTGGGCGTTGGCGATCGCGATCGCCTCCCCGATCAGGACGAAGATGGAGCGGTAGACGAGCATGGAGAGGTCGATGAACTCCCGCGGAAGTCCCGCCGACCGCAGGAGCGAGAAGAGCTGGAGCATGGGGGTGGTGAGCGCGATGAAGAAGAGCGAGCACATGCCCCCGAGAGCCCGGGCCGACACGAGAAGGGTGAGATTCGCCGCATCGCGCGTCGCCGTCAGGCTGACCACATCCAGTGGCACGGAGAAGAGGGGATCGCCGCCGCCCGTGATGAACAGGATCACGACACCGCCCGTGGCGAGGAAGAAGAGGGGCGCCATGAGGACGCGCAGGTAGAAGGAGAGCGGAATCTTCGCCAGCAGGACGGTGGCAAGTCCCATCGTCACCGCGACGAACGCCGGGGCGACGGGGCTCGCCGACGATACACTGATCAGGATGCCGCCGATGGCGAGCGCCGCCTTCAGCCGGGGATCTACGGAGGAGAGGGCATTCGTGTGGGCAAAATCGTCGAGGATCGTCTCGGTCATCGTCTGTCCTGCAGATCACTCTTTGCCGCCAGGATGCAAAAAGCCCATCTTCTCACGGGATGCCCTCCCCTCACTCACTCTGTCTCTTCCCGCGGTTGTAGCCGAAGAAGTATCCGATGACGCCCGCCCCGATGGCGGCCGGGAGGCAGAAGAGGAGGGTCTCGATCTCGGCGCTCGGCGGCTCCCAGATCGGCTGTGCCCAGGGGACGTATCCCTGCTCTTCCAGCAGTTCCGCGGCTTTGCCGTCCGCGCCTCCCCACGCCTCCTCGCCCTCCGCCAGGTTCGCCTGGATCCGGGCGTTCTGGTGGAGGAAGATGGCCGCCATGAGGACGATCGCCAGGATGACGATCAGCTCGCCCTTCCGCTTCATGCCCCCGCCTCCTTCCGTTCCGCGACCACCCGGTCCGGCAGGACGTTCAGGCGGACGAGGATGTCGGGGCGGAGGTCGATGATGTACTTGAAGACGAGCCCGATCACCGCGCCCTCCAAGAGGGCGAGGGGTACCTGGGTGATGGCGAAGATGGATCCGAAGGCGATGAAGGAGGTCCATACGCCGCCCGCTTCGGCGGGGAAGGCGAGCGCCAGCTGCAGGGAGGTCACTACGTAGGTGGAGAGATCGGCAATGGCGGCAGCCAGGAAGACCGTCACAAAGGTGTTCAGGTTCATCCATCTGCCGGCGCGGTAGATGCCGTATGCCGCCAGCGGCCCGGCGATGCCCATGGAGAAGACGTTGGCGCCGAGGGTGGAGAGGCCGCCGTGGGCCAGGAAGAGCGCCTGGTAGAGGAGGACGATGACGCCCAGGATGGAGGCGATGGCCGGCCCGAAGAGGATCGCAGCGAGGCCTGTGCCGGTGGGGTGCGAGCAGCTGCCCGTGATCGACGGCAGTTTGAGCGAGGAGAGGACGAAGACGAACGCCCCCGCCACCGCCAGCAGGGGCAGGGCCTCGCGCCTCTCGCGGAATACCTTCTTCACCTGGTACATGCCGAAGATGAGAAACGGCATGGAGACCAGATACCAGAACTGCCACCAGGGGCCGGGTAAGAATCCTTCCATGATGTGCATCGCATCACCAAAATCAGGTTATCTTGTATTAACTCAACTTTATTTTAACAGTGGATGCTATTAAACCTGCTGATGCAAGCCCGCACTCCCGCTTCAAGGGGGCAGCGGCACGGCGAAACGGATTTAAGGCGGGAGGCCAATCGGAATCTCTGGACCCGCAGCCATGCTCGCTGCGGGAGATGACGCCCATGGAACTCCCCGACCACAAGACCAAGATCGTCTGCACCATCGGCCCCGCCTCCAGCAGTCTCGCGGTGCTGCGTGGGATGCTGCGGAGCGGCATGAACGTGGCGCGCCTGAACCTCTCCCACGGGAGCTTCGACGACCATCGCGGCTACATCCGCACCATCCGCGCCGCTGCCGGCGCGGAGGATCTGCCGCTCACCATCCTCGCGGATCTCCCCGGCCCCAAGATCCGGATCGGGAGGCTGGCGTCCGAGCCGATCCTCCTGCGAAAGGGGGACCGGGTGGTCCTGACGACGGAGCCGCTGCTCGGCGATACGAACCGCATCCCGGTCGACTTCGAGGCCTTTCCCGATCTCGTCTCCCCCGGCAGCATCGTCTACCTGGCAGACGGATTCCTGCAGCTGCGGGTGCTGGAGGTGGCAGGACGGGACGTGGTCTGCGAGGTGGTGATCGGGGGGCACCTCTTCTCGCGGAAGGGGATGAACCTGATCGGGGATTTTCCCCCTATCGGGGCGCTGACCGGGCGGGACGTCGAGTGCCTCCGATTCGGGCTCGAGGAGGGGCTCGACACCTTCTCCATCTCCTTCATCGAGGATGCCGCGGACATCCGGCGGGCTCGCGAGGTTGCCGCCGAGCTCGGGAGGTCGATCCGCGTCGTGGCGAAGATCGAGCGGCACGAAGCGTTGAAGAACCTGGAATCGCTCCTGCGGGAGGCGGACGGGGTGATGATCGCCCGCGGGGATCTCGGCGTCCAGATCCCGCTCCAGGATGTGCCCGGGGTGCAGAAGCGGATCATCCGCCAGGCGAACGTCCTGGGGAAGGCGGTGATCACCGCCACCCAGATGCTCGAGTCGATGACCGAGAACATCCGCCCGACCCGTGCGGAGGTGGCGGACGTGGCAAACGCCATCCTGGACGGCACCGATGCCGTCATGCTCTCGGAGGAGACCTCGGTCGGGAGATTCCCCGTGGAGACGGTGGCGATGATGGCGGCCATCGCCCGCTCCGCCGAAGCGTACCGCTCGTCGACGCTCGGACCCTGCGATCTGGAGGGCTACTTCCGCAGCGGGATGGGCCGGCAGGGGATCACGGTCGGCGATGTGGTCTCGTTGAACGTGATCGAGGCGATGTACGCCCTCGGGATCCGGTTCGTCGTGACCCCCACCCGCACCGGCGGAACTCCCCGCCGTATCTCGCGCTTCAAGCCGGACGCCTGGATCCTGGCCTTCTCCCGGAGCGAGGAGACGCAGAAGTTCCTCAACCTCTCCTACGGGGTCTACCCGTTCCTGATCCACGCCGAGACGGAGCGGTGGCACGACCAGATCATCCGCTTCTTAAAAGACGCCGCGCTGGTGCAGGCGGGCGACCGCGTGCTCCTCACCGAGGGGATCTCCCCGGGAGAGCCGGGCACCGACTCGCTCACCATCTTCCGGGTGCCCTGATCGGTCTCCGAAGGCGCCCGCCACCACGACGACGAGGTCCGCCCGCGATCCGCTCCTCCGGGTGGGCCAGAGCCGCGCAGAGGGCGATCCGGGTCCCGGGGGAGGGCCGATGTGGCCGTCCCGCCCTATCAGGACGACGGGACTGTCAGATAGCTCTCCCGTTCGCCGCACGCCGGGGCGGTGTTCTTGTACCTGCGGCAGCAATCCAGCGCCTTTAAATACGACCTGGCGACCCTCGCCATCGCCGCCGGCATCCGGATGCGCCGATCCCGGTTGCGGTCCCGCTCCTCCCCGGATCGTGGCGCCGATAGTTCTCTATCGGTCTCCCCGTCCCGAGCGGATTGGCAGGAATGCACGGTTCCGTATCGACAACGGCGCAACGAAGCATCCTCCCGCTCGAGTCCAGAAGCGGTATCCACGTACTGGAAGCCGGCGTCGGCTTCGACAGGCGGAGGCATCTATGCCCCTCGCATGCGGGAAGCGACGAAGCACCATATGCCCGATGCGTATCGATACGGACAGGGATTTCTCCAGTCGCCGGGGCCCCGTTCAGAGAGAGAAGCGGCGGCGCCACTCTATGATCTCGAGGTTATCCCGTGATATAATCCGCTCAGGTAGGCCTTGTACTCCTCCACGCTCCGATGGCAGAGCAGGATCTCTGCAGTTATTGCCCAGAACCGGTAGCCCAATGCGTATGCGATGAAGAGGAGGTACTGATGGGGGCGGGAGAACCGCCTCATGAACCTGAAACGGTTCCTGGTCCAGTAATACGCGTGTGTGACGCTGCGCGACGATGCGGCAACCTTGTGCCAGATCCTGGACTTCGGGACAGCAGCGGACGTATACCCCGCCCTCCTGCCCCGTATGCAGAGATCGACATCCTCCCAGTAGAGGAAGTAGGACGTCTCCAGCAGACCGACCTCTTCCAGGATCCCGGTTCGTGCCAGGAGAGAGGAGCCCTCGATAAAATCGACCGTAAATGGGGTTTCATACTGTCCGACATCCGCCTCCCCCATACCGATGTGATACGTTTCGCCGCGCGTGACGCTGAGCCTGCCGCCGATCATGTTGATCACGTCGCTTCTACCTTCATAATCGTAGAAGTACTGTTTCGGGCCGCAGAAACCGCAAGTCGGGTTGTTCTCCATATAGTCGACCAGCTCCGTCAGGAAATTCGGATCCACGACGATATCGTTGTTCAGCAGGAGAACGTACCGGGGCCGCAATGCAGACAGGGCGTAGCGAATCGCGATATTGTTACCCTCTGCAAACCCGGCGTTCGTATCGTTTTTTAAGAGTATGCATCGCCGCGAGGAGGGGATATCCTCGTATCCGGCTGCAGCCGTTCTCCTTTCAACCGCCTCTCGGCGGGTGTATTCGAAGAGACGGATCGGTTTTGCAGCAGGATCGTGAGCGAGGAACGGAGAGGTGACGGTGAATCCACCTCTGCAATACTCTCGAATCCTCTCGACGGACTCGTCCTGGGAGTCGTTGTCGATTATCAGTATGTCGTACAGGGGGTACGTGATACGGTACAGGGATTCCAGGCATTCCAGGGTGTCCTTCCAGCCCTTCCAGTTGACAATCACGATAGCGACCCGCGAAGGGGTTCCATCTCCCCGCTCCGGGGGACTACAGGTCTCCACTTTAAACTCCGGTCAGCAGCTTCTCCCAGATATCCCTTGCCATGCTCTCCGGGATCTGCACATCGTCACAGGTTACCGGCTCTCCGGGTCGCAGGTGCCGGGTCATCACGGCATCATGGAGAAGACCTATCGGGATATGCTCGGGGCATTCCCGTATCCGGACCGTGCTTCCCCGCACCTGGAAACTGCCCATCCCATGAGGGATGGCATCCCCGGGGTAGAGGTCAACCTTTGCGATCGCAGCCACGCTGATCGTAGGTCGAAGACCATTGTTCAACAGAATCCCTTCTCCATTCCGCACTCGCCGCAGGGTCTTCCCTATCTCGAGATTGCAGAGGTGGAAGGGGCGCAGGAGCGTGTATACCGGGCCTTCTCCCATCTTGTAGTACCGCAGGATGTCCCTGAACCGCTCGTCATGCTCCGCAGCGATGAAGACGCCCGCCGGTGATTTCGGCGAGAGTATATAATCGCTGATGGGGTGTCCAAGCCGCTTCGCCTCCTGTGCGAGGAACTGCGCACCGCTTGAGACGTCGTCTGCAGGGATTCCGGAGAGGCCGGGTCTGGTTATTCCGGCCTCCAGCCCGTTTGCCACCAGTGCCTGCTCGATCTGCACTTTGGTTCCATCCGTGAAGGATACCACCTTGTCCAGGGCGATGCCCTGCTTCTCCGCCCAGAACCGCATCTCGTCCGGTGCAGGGGTATGGTTGAGGTAGCCCTTGATGTTCCCATAGACCAGAGGCGTGAATCCCATCCGGATCGCCTCCTCCCGAAGGGCCGCCAGGCAGCCCGGCTGATCTCCCTCCGCCTCGGTGAAGAGACCGCGGCTGGCGAAGTACGAGCCGGTGGTGATCTGGAGTTCTGCATCCATGGTGACCACCGGTAGGGATGCCCGCATAACCGCATCCACCACCTCCGTTGCATAGATGGGATCTCCCGTACACTCAACGACGATGTCCGAGCAATCGATCAGGTGCTCCACGGAGTTGGTCAGCAGGTCCGCTCCGGGGAAGTCCGTTCTCTTCCGCGTATCCGAGCGTGTCAGTACCGCGGAGACCGCCAGGTCTCTCTCCCTGCCCAGTGCCATGATCAGCCCCCGGGCAATGAACCCGGTTCCCACGATACCGATGCGACTGCAACCCTCCATACCGAATCAACTAGCAACATCCACCTCCATACAATAAAAATTTTCTTATTTTACAAGATGGCTAAATTATTGTCAATATAATATTTCGGATTAATAAAATAACAATTGAGGGATTATAACACAATTTATTGGAGAACATATGGAAATCATTAATTACTAAGGAGCAGCATCTCTGATCCTGATGTTTCTATGAAGGGACTGATCCTATCGGGGGGCCATGGCGTTCGCTTGCGGCCCCTGACATATTCGCAGCAGAAACAGCTCATCCCCGTGGCCAATAAACCCATTCTCTTCTATTGCATCGAGGATATGATCAACGCCGGAATCCAGCAGATCGGGATCATTGTCGGTCCCAACAGAGAGCAGGTGACAGAAGAGGTCAACTCCGTAGTATGGGATGCCGATATTACGTTTATTCACCAGGAATACCCCGGCGGGCTGGCGCACGCCGTCAAGATCTCGCAGGACTTCCTCGGCGACGACAGGTTCATCATGTACCTGGGGGACAACATCCTCCTGGGCGGCATCAATGCGTTCGTGTCCGAGTTTACCTCGTCCTCCGATGCCGCAAGCATCCTGCTCACCCCGGTGAGCAATCCGCAGCAGTTCGGGGTGGCCCTGGTGGACTGGCACAAGAAGGTGATCCTCGAGCTGCACGAGAAGCCTAAAAAACCCCGATCCAACACGGCAGTCGTGGGAATATACGGGTTCACGTCGAAGATTCACGAAGCGATTCAGCACATATCGCCATCCTGGCGGAACGAGCTGGAGATCACGGATGCCATCCACTGGCTGATAAAGCACGGGTATCCCGTCCGCTGCGGGATGGTGGAGGGCTGGTGGAAGGATACGGGTAAACCGGAGGACCTCCTCGATGCCAACCGCCGGATCCTGGATGCCATGGTCATCCGGAACGGGCAATCCCTGGAGAACGGGGGAAAGATAGAGAACCAGGGATCTATCAGCCGGTCGCTGCTGATGGGCAGGATAAAAATCGGGAAGAACTCTATCGTCGAGGAGAATTCGGTCATCAAGGGACCGGTGATCATCGGGAACAACTGTGTCATCTCCAACGCCTACCTGGGGCCGTACACCGCCATCGGCGATGGCGCCAAGGTCTACCATACAGAGATCGAGGACTCCATTGTCATGGCCGGATCCGTGCTGACGAACGCGGACAAGATCGTGGAGAGCCTGATCGGGAAGGATGTCCGCATCGAGAAGAGTTCCAAGCGTCCGGGGGGCAGAAGGCTCATCGTCGGCGACAACTCGAGCGTGACGCTATGATACGGGATGTATTCACGAAACGACTGCGGGTTCTTGCGGATGAGAGGGGCTATCTGATGGAGATCCTCCGCTCCGACGACGAGGTGTTCCAGAAGTTCGGACAGGTCTACATCACGACCAACTACCCCGGCGTGGTGAAGGCCTGGCACTACCACCGTGTGCAGACCGACAACGTCTGCTGCCTGAAAGGTATGATCAAGGTGGCCCTCTTCGATGCCCGGGAGAGTTCGGAGACCAGAGGCGAGATCGACGAGTTCTTCATCGGCGAGCAGAACCCGATGCTCGTCGTCATTCCCCCGGGCGTATACCACGGCTGGAAATGCATCTCCGAAGGGGCATCGATCGTGCTGAATGCCCCCACCGAACGCTACAACTACAGCGAACCGGACGAGTACCGTCTGCCCCCCGATACCCGCGATATACCCTACGACTGGATCCTGGCGCCGGGGAAGAGGCACGGGTGAGGAAGGCGCATGCGAATCCTGGTTACTGGCGGTGCCGGGTTCATTGGCTCCAACTTCGTTACGATGATGGTGGAGCGGTATCCGGAGGACGATGTCGTCGTCCTGGACAAGTTGACGTACGCCGGAAGGCTCGAGAATCTCGCGCATATCCGTGACCGGATCACCTTCGTCCATGGCGATATCTGCGATCCGGGAGATATCGGGAGAGCGGGCGATTGCGACTGCATCATCAACTTCGCAGCCGAGACCCATGTCGACCGGTCCATCCAGGATGCCGGGCTCTTTGTAAAAACGGATGTCCTGGGCACGCACATGCTGCTGGAGTACGCGCTCCGGCACGGGGTCGAGCGCTATGTCCAGATCAGCACGGACGAGGTCTACGGAAGCATACGGGAGGGGTCCTTTCGAGAGGGAGATCCGCTCAATCCCTCGTCGCCCTACTCCGCGAGCAAGGCGGGCGCGGAGATGCTGGTCCAGGCGTACCATACCACGTACGGACTTCCGGTGGTGACCACCCGCAGCTCGAATAACTTCGGTCCCTTCCAGTTTCCCGAGAAGCTGATCCCGGTGCTGATCCTGAATGCGGTTCGGGATGCTCCCCTTCCCATATACGGCGATGGAAAGAACGTGCGGGACTGGATCTACGTCCTGGACAACTGCGAAGCGATCGACCTGGCCATGAGAAAGGGCAAGAGCGGGGAGATCTACAATGTCGGTGCCGGAAACGAATGGCCGAATATCGATATCGCACGCTACATCCTGCAGTACCTGGACAAACCCGAGAGCCTGATCCGCTTCGTAGGCGACAGGAAGGGGCATGACTTCCGGTATTCGGTGATCACCGAAAAGATACGGGCCCTGGGGTGGCGGCCGGCACATACCTTCGAGGAGGGTATGCAGAAGACGATCGAGTGGTATCGGCGGAGCCCGTGGTGGTGGAAGCCTCTCCTCTAGAGATGATGGTGACTGGAGGCTTCCCCGAGGGTTTTAACCCGTGGGTGCAAGGCAGAAGACGTCTCTGCAACGACCTGCACGGGTCCGTTGCGGAGATGGTATGGCAAGATTGGCCGAGGATGGGATTATGGACGGAAGTCCCGAAGGCCGCGCCGGATCTCATCCACACCTGGAGATCCCCTTTGATGCCGCGGCTCGACGCATACGCTGACGGATACGAGAGGTCGCGAGCATGCACGTAACCGAGATCACGCAGGGGGCTGATTTCTCCGCGTTGGAGGACTCCTGGAACACCCTTCTCTCCAGGAGCGCCGATGACAATATCTTTCTCTCCTTCGAATGGCTCTCTACCTGGTGGCAGCACTTCCATTCCCGCTATACGCTGAAACTGATCGTGCTCGAGGACGATGGCAGGATCGAAGGCATAGTGCCGTTGATGGCACGCAGGTATGTCCTCTCTCCGCTGCATCGTCATGTTCTCGAAAGCCTGGGAGCACCGGAGTCGGACTACTGGTCTTTCATCTTCGATACAGAGCGGTGCGGGGAGTTGTTCTCCGCTCTGGTCGCGCATATGAAGGAGGAGAGGTATACCTTCGGGATGGTGCAGATACCCGACCGCTCGAATACGTACTCGCTCATCGCCCAATCGGATCCGGTCGCAGAGACCCACGCGGTTCGCATGACCCCCTGTCCGTTTATACCCCTATCCACGGACTGGGACGCCTTCGATGCAGGGCTCGGAAAGGCGTTAAAGCGCGGACTGATCCGAAAAGAGAAGCGAATCCGCGCCGATCGCGGCGCCCTCGAATACCGGCTATGCAGAGAGCCGCGCGAGACTGCGGCGAGGATGGGGGACTTCTGGAGACTCCACGACAAACTCATGCGGTTCCGGCGGTTCGAGCCCTGGGACAACGCGCGGAAGAGCTTCTACTCCGACGTGGCGGGGAAGTTTGCAGAGAAGGGGTGGCTTGACCTCTCCTTCCTCTTGGTTGAGGGCGAGGCGATATCGGCGAGTCTTGGTTTTTCATACGGGAATAGACATTACAGCTACCAGGGGGCCTGGGATCCGGAGTATGCCCGCTATTCCCCGGGGAACCTGCATATCTACTACGACATCCGCCGAGCATTCGAAGAGAAAAAGAGCGAATTCGATTTCCTGACCGGGGGCGAGCCATACAAATACCAGTGGACCGCAGAGTTCCGGACCAATTATCGGGTATACCTTCACCCGCCCGGATATCTGCACCGCGGTATGGTTCGATTGCTGGATAAGACCGAGATCTTGCGTTCCATGCGGATGCGGCCACTCCGAGAGAACTACCATGTCTACCAGTATGTGAAGAGACAACAGCGTCTGCGGCGAGACAGAATACACGATTGAGAAAAGATCGGAGGAGCACTGCATCGGGGAGTGCCAGGGGGATACGAGAGCATGAAAGTTGTACATGTGCTGGACAACCGATCCGGGGGACTCCTGCATTATACGTCGCAGCTCGTCAACGCCCTCTCCCGTCGCTGCGAGGTCTGCCTGATCGCTCCGATCGGTATCGATCGACAGCACTTCAAGCCCGATATCCGCATCGTCGAGCTGCATATCGGGAGCACCCAACGGGAGTGCATCGCGGACACGGTACTGTTTCCTCGATTTCTTCGGTATCTCCATGCCATCCGCAGAGAACGACCGGACATCGTGCACATACAGGAGCATCCCGTCTGGCTGGGTCTCACGGCCCCCATCCTCTCGCGTATGTATCCCGTCGTGACGACCGTGCACGACGTATATCCCCACCTCGGGGAGAGGGCCTGGGACCAGCACCTGGGGAGACTTCTCTTCTCCGGCCATACGGATGCCGTCTTCGTCCATGGCGAGTGGGCGAAGAAGGCCCTCTCGGAGAACGAAGACTACCATTTCGGCGATACGGTGCACTCGATACCCATGGGACACTTCGGGCTATTTCGGGCCTGCACGCGGGCAGCTGCACGGGAAGAGCCAGGCACCGTGCTCTTCTTCGGAAGGATCGAAGAGTACAAGGGAATTCCCTATCTCCTCGAGGCCATGCACCTTCTCGAGAGCCGGCTCTGCGATGCCCGACTGATCCTTGCCGGAGATGGCGATCTCCGGCCATACCAAGATCTCCTTGAGCGCGCCTCCAATATCGAGATCCAGAACCGCTTCATACCGGACGAAGAGGTCGCAGCGCTCTTCCAGAGAGCGAAGGTGGTGGTGCTCCCCTACGTCGAATGCACGCAGACGGGAGTTGTACCTATCGCCTATGCTTTTAAAAAGCCCGTGGTGGTCACCCGCACAGGCTCCATCCCCGAACTCGTTGAGGAGGGGAGGACAGGGCTGATCGTCCCGTCCCGCGACAGTCGGGCGCTTGCAGATGCGATCGAGCGGCTGCTCCGGGACGAGTCTGCCCGTCTGGCAATGGGCGAGGAGGGCTACACCCGGCTGACGGGGGATATGTCCTGGGATCGGATAGCCGAGATGACTCTGGACGTCTACAGGAAGGTCCTCCGGATCCGGCGGTCGGGGGATCGCCCCGCCTGTATCGGATGAGTCCCGAAGCGCTGTCGCCTCTCCCGGTGTCGCGTGTATCGACGGAGCGACGGCTCCCGCAGGGGTACGTGCCCGGCCGCACTCGCACGGCCGCATCCGGCAGATGAAGCCTCTTCCGCGAACGGAACCGACTTCGTCCAGACTCCGCCGTTCCCGCAGAGATCCTGCCCCTCCGCATCCGCAGGAATGCGGTCCAGCCCGCCCGAGACGGGCGGGCGGAACGCCTCGATCGGGGAAGTCTCCTGCCGTCCCGGCGTCGGGGAAGTGAGCCGCGTTTCCAGCCGGGAAGTACCAGGCGGGATCCGCTATCGGATCGCAGCCGCTTTCCGGGCAGCGATTCCCCCTTCTACTTCCGTACCTTTCAGGCGGAGGTAGATCTCCTCGTACTCTCTTGCGACGGCGTCCCAGGTGTAGTGAGTATCGACCAGAGTCTTGCCATACTCCTTGAGCCTGCGGATGCGGGGTCCATCCTCGAGCCCTTTGAGTATCGCATCCGCAAGCGCCCTCTCGTCCCGGGGTGGGACGAGTATCGCAGACTCGGAGAAGTTGTCCTGGAGACAGGGGATACTGGTCGTGACGACCGGAAGACCAAAATGCATCGCCTCGAGGATTACGGTTGGCATCCCTTCGGATATGGACGGGAGGACGCAGAGGCGTGAACAGCGATAGGCATGGATGAGATCCCGAAACGCCACCCTTCCCAGAAACCGCACTCTTCCGTCGGCCAGATGCATCTCTTCTGTAATTTCCATGGCTCTCTTCAGATAATCCCCTTCTCCGATCAGGACGAACGTGATAGCGGACGTCCCCGCGTTCTGATCCACCAGCTGAATAGCCCTGAGAAGGACATCCACCCCTTTCCGGGTGGATATCTGGCCTACGAAAAGGACGAGGGTTCTCCCCCTCAGGTCGAAGGCATCCAGGAAACCGGAGGGATCGTCCTCTTCGTAAAGCCTGAACTCCTCGGGATCTATCGCATTCGGGATGAAAGAGATCTTGTCGTTCCGGGCGCCCTTCGACATGAAATACTGAGCATCCGAAGGCGAGAGGACCACGATATGGTCCACCTGTCCGAGGATGACCTTCTCGATGGACGACTGGTAGATTTTAACGATGCCATCGCTGAAGGGGGAGCCAAAGAGCAACTGCCCGTGGTGTGTCAGGATCGTGGGGATGTTATATCTCCTCCGCTTCAGCAGCGCACTGATATTGGCGAAACTGTAGATGATGTGCGAGTGTATGATGTCGAAATCTTCAAAATACCCATCGTTGTGAATGAAACCGGGAGCAATCGGATTGTTCAGCGGTTCGGCCAGGGAATGGCACCTTCGGACGATGATGCCGTCCACCGCTTCCAGCGGTTTGCTCCTCGGGATATTGGACGTGAGCACTTCCACCTCGTGCCCATGTTTAACTAAAAATTTGCTCAGATTATAAACGAATCGTTCCAGGCCGCCAAAATGAGGTGGGAAATAGGGAGTTATCTGTAGTATTTTCATTGCCCTTCCTCGAGATGCCCTGTACCAGTAACCCCTCTGCGGCGTTCTGTTCTGGAATGATCCCTGTTTGGCGGAACTCCCGCCTGCTGCACGGATTCATCAAGGGGATGGGCGGCGCGGAGGGGGGATGCTGTCATACCATAGTTAAAGCATATGCATTAAAAGATTTTCCTTTCGCTCTACCCTGCGAAAATCCGATCTCTGCATATCCTGCGTTTCGATATTCGAGGTATCAGTTCGGAACGCTGTGCACACGGTAGAAATGCCCTCCGGCGAATTTTTTCGTCTATCTCATCAATGCGACGATCTTCGATTCTCCCCTCCCCGCAGCCCGTCCCGGGCCGCCCCGTCCCCTCGGTGCGGGGAGTGGGTGCGGTAGGGCTGCAGGGGACCATGAATCCCGAAACCTCTCTATCGCACGAGAATGCGGGAGAGGTCTCGCCCCTCCCCCGAGAATTCCAGAGAGCCGTCAACCCCGAGGTGGATTTCGACAGAGCCAGAATACGCCCCTTTTTATCCAGAAACAGGGATTTCGCATGTAGATGTGTATACGGTGCAGAGCATGCGCCGTAGCTTCAGCGGCGTTCGGCGCCGCGGCCGGCGACGGTGCATCCGTGCCGAAGAGGAGAAGGGGTCCTGACCCCGTGAGTGCGGAACAGGAGGACCGTTCAGGGGATCGCCGCGGGCCGGTTCCCACGAATGCGCGGAACCCGCCCTCCGCCCCGCGCCTCCGTACGGATACGCTGCCTGCGAGCACGCACCGGGACCCTGAGGTGCCGCCGGGATCCCCATACACGCAGTCGAAAGCTATTAATGCAATGCTAATAGCTTAAATTCATTAGAAATTATGCGGTTAAACAGCGATCCACCAATATCTTTCTCCATAATGACACCCCCTATAACGCCGCCGAAGCCGGAATAGGCCGGTCTCCGTATACGGCGTCGTACCGCGTGAAGGAGTAGGGAAATGAGACTGCTCATCTGTGCGTCCGAATACTATCCGCATGGAGCCGGTATTGCCAACGTCGCATACAATATCGTCAAGCACCTCGTGGAACGCGGGCATGACTGCACCGTCTGCTCGCCGCGGGGACCGGACATCCGGTTAGGCGATCCCCGCCTCATCGAAAAGAGCGGTATACTGGGACTCCTGGATTTCTGGCGGGATGTGGCGGGATACATCCGGCATGCCGACTACGACGCGCTCTGGTCCCACCAATCCCTATTTCCAACGGGCGCTCGCATCCGCAGTGCCGTTTTGACATATCACTCGACCTGGCATGGCGAATACGTCCACGGCGTAGGTTCGGTTCGCCTGAACTGGTACAAACAGATCGCTTCCCGCATCGAGAGGAGATGTTACCGGGCACGAGCCGCAGATGCAGTCTTCACGGGGGTGAGTCTTGAGGTCTGCCGCGAGCTGGAGCAGATCGGGGTGCCCCGGCGTTGCATACAGTATGTTCCAAACGGCGTGGATACGCAGGCCTTCAGACCCGCTGGCGATCGCCAGCACCTGCGGGATTCCTTTGGCCTGCCGCGAGAGGACCGCATTCTACTGAGCCTGGGCAGACTGACCGACGCCAAGAACCACCGCAGCATGATCGAGATCTTCTCCCGACTCGAGAGAGACCTGGACCGGGTCACCCTTGCCATCGCCGGTTCGGGAGAGCTCCTGGATACGCTGAGGCGGTATGCAGCCCAGCTGGGTGTGCGGAACGTACTCTTCCTGGGCCACGTGGAGCATTCGAGAGCCCCGGCTCTGTATGCATGCTCCGACTTCTACATCTCCACGTCCAAGTACGAAGGCCAACCCCTGACGCTGCTGGAGGCGATGTCTTCCGGTCTGCCGTGCATCGTCTCCGATATACCCACGTTCGGCATCGTGAAGGCGGCGGATTGCGGGGTCGTCGTAGATCTCAACGACACGAGCGTTCAGGATACGCTTCTCGACTATATCGGCGGCAATTCCCACCGAACCCACGGGTGCAACGCGAGGAAGTACGCCGTGCAGCACCTGGACTGGAGCAGGGTGGCCGACAGGTACGTCGATCTTTTCAGGAAGGTGAACGCTTGAACGTCGTGCACGTTCTCGACAACACGTCGGGAGGTCTGGTTCACTATACGGCACAACTGGTGAACGCGCTTTCAGAATTGTGCGATATATGCCTCATCTGCCAGAAAGGCATGGACAGGACCCACTTCCATGACGACATCCGGATCGTCGAGATGAACCTCGGGGCCACCAAAGAGCAGTTCGTCGCCGACACCCTGGTCTTTCCGAGATTCTTGAACTTCGTCGGAAAAATTAACGAAGAAGAGCCCGATATCGTGCATATCCAGGAGCACCCGCCCTGGGTGGGAATGACGGTTCCTCTTCTGGCCCGCAGGTATCCCATCGTGATCACCGTCCATGACGTGAATCCGCATCTCGGCGAGAGACAGTGGGCTCAGCAACTCGGCAGATGGCTCTATTACCGGTACGCGGACGCGATCTTCGTTCATGGCGAGTGGGCGAGACGGCAACTGCTACACAAGAGCAAGCCCCCGCTGGACGGCCGGGTGTTCTCGATCCCCATGGGCTCCTTTGGCCTCTTCCAGGATGTTTCCAGAGGGCATGCTGCGGAAGAGCCCGATACCGTGCTGTTCTTCGGGCGGATCGAGGCCTACAAGGGGCTCGAGTATCTTATCGACGCAATCGCCGAGGTGTCGAGGCGCATCCCCACGGTGAAGCTGATAATCGCCGGCGGGGGGGACCTCGGTCCCTACCGCGATAAACTGACTGACACAGACCATTTCGAGGTTCATAACCATTTCATTCCGGATGCGGAGGTGGCAGGGTTCTTCCAGCGGGCAACGATCGTCGTTCTCCCCTATGTCGAGTGCACGCAGACGGGAGTGATTCCAGTCGCCTATGCGTTCAGAAAACCCGTGGTCGCCACGGAGGTGGGCAGCGTTCCGGAGCTGGTGGACATCGGGAGAACAGGCCTGATGGTACCGCCGAGAGATGCGGGAGCGCTGGCGAGAGCGATAGAGCACCTCCTCGGACGGGAGGATCTGCGGACCACGATGGGAGAAGCGGGTCATGCCAAGTTGAATGGCGAGATGTCGTGGGAGCACATCGCGCGAAAAACCATGCAGGTGTACAGAAGAACCATCGAGGCAAAAGATGCAGATCACTAATCCCCTTCGGATGGACCAGTGGAAGATAGAGCGTCTCCTGGCGGCGATCCTGCTGCTACAGTGCAGCTTCCTGGGCCTGTATATGATGGATGGGATGGGCATCCGCGTGCCACTCCTTCGACCCCTGGTAGGCGTTCTCTATCTCGCCTTCGTGCCCGGCATCCTCGCACTGAGAATCTTTCGCATACGCACGACGGACGCCGTGCATACACTCCTGCTCAGTGCGGGCTTGAGCCTCGCGTTGACATTCCTCATCGGCATTCTGATCAACGCGATCTATCCTGTCCTGGGCGTGGACCGCCCGTTCACCGAATCGATCCTGGTCTATACGATGGGAGGGATGGTCGTACTGCTCGCTGTGCTCGCCTACGTGCGGGATAGAGATTATGCA
This sequence comes from Methanomicrobiales archaeon, assembly GCA_034679905.1. Classification (GTDB taxonomy): domain Archaea; phylum Halobacteriota; class Methanomicrobia; order Methanomicrobiales; family JACTUA01; genus JASEFH01. The sequence continues at coordinate 24,730 of JAXDAH010000006.1, forward strand.
TCCAGGACGACCGTAGACCTGGGCTCGATTCTGACGATACCAAACGTGCTCCTCTGCATGCTGCCTGCATGTGCGGTCCTGGGCACGCTTCTCGTGAACTACTACCAGCTCAACAGCCTCCTGATGGTTCTCATCCTCCTGATTGCCGCTGCCGTAGTTGTCGTCGGCACGGGAGGGCGTATACCCAGAGAATCGTATCCGCTGGCGATCTTCGCCATCTCGCTCGCCCTGCTCTTTCACACCTCCCTGATAACGCCATATCTATGGGGGTGGGATATCGTCGACGAGAACTACTATGCGAACCTGGTGATAGAGGGCGGGTTCTGGGACTCTACACAGTGGGCGAATGTCAATGCATGCTTGAGTATCGTGATCTTCGCTCCATTCTACAGCATCATTCCCGCCATACCGCTGACGTGGGTCTTCAAGGTGGTATACCCTGGCTTCTACGCTCTGACGGCAGTTGCGCTGTATGAAGTCTTCAAGAGCCAGATGGACGAAAAATTTGCGTTCTTGTCCAGTTTTCTATTCGTGGGCTTCTTCGAGTTCTACCTGGCGATGTTCTTCCTCACCCGCCAGCAGCTTGCAGAGCTCTTCTTTGCCCTTATTCTTCTCGTCATGGTTCAATACCGCCAATCCACAGGGGGGAGGACGGCTCTGCTGATTCTGTTCGGATTCTCGCTCATCACATCCCACTACGGGCTGGCGTTCATATTCCTGCTCATCCTGATCGCGGCATGGATCGTCTATACCTGTGCAAATACTCGAATCGCAGCGTACAGCGCCGCACTGCTCTCGCGGATGAGAGGGTTGAGGCGGGATCCCCCGCCCGTGCAGGCTGATGATCGGGGCGTCGTCTTGAACCTCTCCTTTATCAGCCTGTATACGCTCTTCACCCTCCTGTGGTATACGCTCGTATCGGGTTCGTCGGTCGCGTTCTCCATAACGACCATCGCACTGCAGATCGTGCAGAACCTGGCCGCAGAGTTTCTTAACCCGACCTCGGCACAGGGTCTCCTGATCATCGTCAGCGAGACGGCCTCTCCGATCCACGATATCGGGAAGGGGATGATCCTGGCGGTGAATGTCCTCATCGGAATCGGCATTCTCTGCGCCCTGCTGCTCGATGTCGATGACGTGCGGCTGAGAAGGGAATTCAATGCCTTTGCCATCGCTTTCTTTATCCTCAATGTCCTGGGCGTTGCGGTGCCGTATTTTGCCAGCAATATCGGCATCGAGAGATTCTATCATATCACCCTCATGGTACTGGCACCGTTTTTCGTTATCGGGGGTGCAACGCTCGTTTCGATCATTCAGAACGCGTGCGGAACGCGACGGCTCAAGAGAACACGGAACAGGATACTATCCGCGGACCGGCAGCGGACCGCCCGATGCTTCGACAGGGCGTACGAATATTCGACACTATTGCTCGGCGTCTTCCTGGCAGTTTTCCTGTTATTCAATTCGGGTTTTGTCTATGAAGCCCTCCAGGATAATCCGAATTCTATTGCACTCAGCAATCTCGCTGACTACCCCAAATACAACGACAGAGAGTATACCGCCGCGGGATTCCTGCGGGCTAACGCGGTGCTGGATTCGAACAATCGGGTGATGACGGACGACTTCCGCGGACTTCTTCTGCGCCTGTTCGGAGTGAGCTGGGATGCTTTTTATGCGTTTCCCGTACTGGAACCTGTCGATCTGGGAGGGGAGTACTACGTGCAGGAGCCGATCGATACGGAAGGCGATTATATCTTCATCGGAACCTACAATATTCAGTACGAGAAGGTTTCGGTCACGGTATACCACAAAGCGTATCGAAACCTCGTCTCGTTCGGTTCATCCGGGTTCCTGCGGGATCGTTCCAAGATCTACGACAATGGAGGGGCGCAGACCTTCCTCTAGGGATGGGCGGCGGCGCGATCTCCTCGTCCGGGAGATCGGCTGCAAAGACTGATACGTTGTGTCTCGTCTGGGGGAAGGCCGCCACGCTCAGGAGTATCGTCTCCCTCCTTCGGCGGGTACGATGCCGGGGGGATCTCCCCGCAGGACAACGGTCGCGCTCGGTCGTCTCGTGGAGAATTCCGATCCCATGCGGTCAGTCTCGAGCGTTCCATTCGGCAAGAGCTTCCTCCTTTAAAAGATCCAGGAACGGTTCTTTGACCGGACCTGCGACAACCGCAGGGGCTCCAACGGCCGTTGAGTTCGCGCCTATATCGCGAACCACAACGGAATTCGCCCCGACGATACTGTTGCTGCCAATGGACACCGGTCCAAGCACTTTCGACCCGGCGCCCAGCATCACGTTGTCGCCGATCACCGGATCGGATCGCCCGTTCACCGCCTTTCCGAGTGCGGACCCGACGGTAACCCCCTGATACACAGTCACGTTCCTCCCCAGGACGGCGTTGCGCCCGATGACGATGCACTGGGGATGCGGTATGAAGAGGCCGGGGCCGATGACTGCCCGCGGGCTGATCTCGATCGGGATGAAGAAGAGCTCGATAAAGAGGACCAATCCCCCCACGATACGAATCCGTCGGGTCAGGATCCCGTGGTGCAGCCTGTAGAAGAACACTGCACGAAAACCCTTGGATACTACGAGATATTTCAGCACTGCATATGCCAGCACGAGAGTGCTGGATCGAAGAGCATCCTCCCGCGTGCCGAAGTAATAATAGCGATTTACATCCCAAAAAATCGATTCTAAAAGAGGATATTTCACCTTTTCCATGCTTCGATATTCTTTCTGTGTATCATATAAGAATTCCGATACCATCGCTTTTCCCGGCGATCGAAACCGTTCCCGATGCAGGCACCACTGCAGCACCGGCGCCGTTGCCCTGCCTGCCCCGCACGATCCCCACGGGGGTCTCGTATCACGCACTCGAAACCGCTGCCCGGACGTGCCATCGGGATGCTGACCGGCAGCTCCCCCGATGCGCGGATTCCGGATCGGTCGGGTTCGTCGTCCGCTCGTATAGAATCGGTCGTCGCACCCGGCATCTCCGTTCTTGCGTGCCGTCCCGTGAAGGGAACGGCACGCAGCCCAATCCAGGATACCGCCAGGCTACCGAATTCCCCCGGGTGGCCTGAAAGCTGGGGGCGTGCCCGAGAAACGATACACCGGTTCGCCGTACACCCCGGATAGAACGCAAATCATTTCCGTCCGCAAATCACATCATGTATGCAGCGAATGCCCGAGGGATGTGATCCTATTCGAAGTTCCGTTATCAGGCTTTTATTCTTTGGATTTCTCCTTCTGCTCGTATCCGTTCCCGCTGCTGCATCGGCCGATGAAGGAGGCCCGGAAGTGGTGATTGTCGCAGCATCCGATAGCAGTTCGCATTCCAAGGTCGTTGCCGACCTGATCTGCGATGGAGTGTCGGATCAACAGGATATCGAGAAGGCTCTGGAGATGGTGCGTCCCGGGGGTACCGTGCAGCTGACCGAGGGCACGTTCTGGTGTGACGGGGATGGGATCGACTCCATGCCGGATATCGAGATTCGAGGAGAGGGATCGGGAAAGACATTCCTGCACTTCGAGCCGGGCTGGACCGGGGTGATCATCCAGGACGACGGGGTAATCCTGCGCGACCTGACGGTCACGGGAGGAGGAGGGGTCTGGATAGAGAGTTCGCATGTCCGGGTCTACAACGTGACAGTGAACAGCCGCGAACTTCTCATGAGCGGCGCATTCAATATCTGGGCTGAAAACCGGACCATTCGCGACATCGAACTGAACGGGTGCACGGCACGGAACGTGCCGGGCTTCGGGTTCTGGACGAACGGGCGCGGATCTCTCCAGAAAGTGCAGGATATCCGATATTTCGCATGCCAGGCGATCCAGTGCGGCTGGATGGGCGGGCAGGATACGGACAAGAACCGCTGGGCGGCGGGGTTCATGCTGCAGGAGAAGAATGCGGCCGAGAACGTCCTGGTGAAGGGCTGCTACGCCGAAGGGAACTGGCAGGCCGGGTTCCACCAGGAGCCCGACGCCCCCACCACCAACTTCGTGATCGAGGACTGCGTCGCCGTCAACAACGGCGTCAAGGCCCGGTACGTCCGGGACCCGGATGTCCTGGATGGTTCGGATGACATGGTCTTTGGGGCCGGCTACTTCGTCTGTACGAATGCGACGGTCCGCAACTGCACCGCATCCGGAAACTACCGGGGATTCCAGCTGTGGTGGGGGCAGGGGTGCGACGTGATCAACTGCACCTCAAGGGACTCCGTCCGGGAAGATTACTACCTTGTCCACGGCAGCGGCCGTGTTCAGGGGAATGTATTCCGGGACTGCAGGAGCGAAGGCGCCGGATCGCATGCGCTGAACCTGAAGGCCGGGACGATGAATACCCTTTTTTACAACTTCTCAGCCCTCAATCCCCGTGGAGATGGAGGGAGCTCCATTCTCATCGGAGACGGGGCGAACCAGCCGAACCCGTTGCTGCCTGCGGATAGCTGTTTCTTCCATCTGAACGTGCAGGGAGGACAGTCGGAGAAGGCGATTCATGTGGAAAGGGGTAAAAATCTCACCTTCGCAGGCAGGATTGCCACCTCTCAGCCCTACTCGATCTGGATCGGCGGCACGGATACAGCGGCGATAAGCGTGAAGAACATGGCGATCAGCATGAGGAGCCGGTCCGCCGATTCTGCAGGGATAGTGATCGCACCGGAGGTCCGGGCCGCAGGCAGCATTGACGTCACGAACTCATCGATTGCGGAGTGGAGTCTGTGCTCCTACCTCGACTATGGCATTCAGAATGAGGCGAAAGAGAGGGTAAAGGTTCATAATGTCTTTGTATTCGATGCCAATACTCCGTATCTCAACTGCAACCAGACGCGTACCGAAAGCCTCCAATCCCTTCCAACCTGGTTCATGGTACAACTGGTGAATACGATCTCCGGCATCCAGAGCTTCATTGCCGTTCCGTTCCCCTGCGCTGCATGCGACCCCTCCCTGCATCAGCAAGATTTCGATCCTTACGCTGCCTGACACACCGGGGCATCGCCTGTCCGCGGGATGCGTCTGAACCCCTACTGCCCCCACCGATCCGGGCAGGGGGATTCGGTGGCAGGTTTC
>JAXDAH010000007.1:0-3691 GCA_034679905.1 Methanomicrobiales archaeon
AGATGAACGCCCCGATCAGGCCCGCGATGAATCCGCCTACCCCGGGCGGATTGCCGGCTGCCGCCCCGAAGCCCAGGTACGCCACGACCGCGGTGAGGATCGCGTTGACGATCAGCAGCACCAGGTAATAGATCGCCGCGTCGGTCACGGTCTCGTCCCGGGCTGCGCGGAACGTCTCGACGGGCCGGACGATGAACCCGACCAGTTTGTCCGTGAGTGAGAGTGCCATGACGGTTGGGTCACAATGCTCCTATATAAACATATCCCCGTTTTACCGGGTCGACGCTTTTCAGCTGCTCCCCTCAGACCGACGGATGTCACGGGGAATGCATTCCTCTCCTCGAGGAGATCCTCGGGAGTTGCCGAGCGGGGGTTCTCACGGAGCGGCGGCGTGCGGAAGAGGATGCGGTATGCCTCATTCGCGGTACTCCTTACTCCTGCTCTCTTTCTACGGGTGCCGAATCTCCGGGACATCGAACCGTGACATGTCTACGTAGAATAGTGCAGCTGCCGTGCGTTCCCGCCACCGTGATCCGGCGGATATCCAGAGATACGAGAGCGATCCGGATGCCGCGGCGGATGAACGGAGTGACAGGGCGTTCTTTCCCGCACTACAGCTCGTTTTAGGAGTCCGGCGAAAATATTGACTGGTGCACGGAATTCCAGTGCAAGGATGGCAGGAGATGGTTTTCGGCGAAGCCATCTGGTCCCATGCTGGCATGGGGCGGGCAGTCATCGCATGGATCGTCATTCGTGGCGTTTTCCTCTTTTTCCGTAGCCTTGTGTAAGAAGAGCCAGATGCAGCGCACGTATGCCGCTTCTGCTGTCGCGTTTGCCATCGAAATGTTCGGCGTGCCCACCAGCATGTACACGCTCGGATGGCTCTTTGGTATCTGGCTACCAGAAGGGATACCGTGCGGGCACGCGCCCGGCCAGTACATCGGCGTGATGTCTGCCGGCACCGCCGTAACCCTCGTCGGAGTCGCCCTTGTCCTGACAAGTTGGCGAGATGATTCAAGAAGACTGCTGGAGCAGGGACAGGGATCGCTCGTCCCCTGGGGCATCTCCCGCTACGGCCGCCGCCCCCGGTATCCGGGTTTCTACCGGGTCGGACGATGCTCGGATGGGTATCGCTGCCGCTCCCGATGCTGTACGCTCTTCTGGCGATTCTGGACTATCGAATCGCGAAGCGGGAAAGGATATGGAAGCCGGGTTCGGCGATGCCGATCTCGAGTACAGGAAGAAGACCAGGATGTTCCTGCCGTGTGTACTGGAATCTGCCCAATAAAAAATGTGCAGCGAGGATATCCGGAAGCCGATGGGCAGCCTCTCGAGTGCCGGGGCCCACATGAACGGGATCGGTGCAGCGACAGCGCTTCTTCAGGCGCTCCTGATCGGGTTCGGGTCGGCACCAGCGGATCAAGGTCTGCAGCTCTTCCGATTCTCGATAAAATCCCTGCACGGGTATACCCTCGGGATCTCTTCAGATTTCCACCCCGATACCCAGGATCTCCTCCTTTCCCTGGAATACATCCCGGGCCATCCTCGCCAGCCCGCGTGCCGCACACCACTCGTCGAATATCGTGACATTCTGCTGCAGCAGGCATTCCACCCCGCTGGCAACGAGCGGTGCCATCGAGCCGGAGAGCGCCACTCTCGCCGCGGGGTTCAGGATGCGGAGGGCGGCGCACTCCATGGCGGAGAAGAGGGCGAGCGTGCGGAGCCGCTCTGATTCCGGTACGGTGTAGTTCACACCGGCGTGGATGAAGGCCTCGTTCGCCGTGATCTCCCCCCGGTCGATGCGGCGGATCGCATCCACGTCGATCGCCCCCTGCGTGATGCCGGGAGCGAAGATGCAGGCGTCCAGTGCCCCGACGATCCGCCCGCCCGAGACGAGGAGCGTCACCGTGTTGGAGCTGACGTCCGAGACGACGAAGTCCTCACCGAGCCGGGTGGCAACCTCGTAGGCGATGCCCACCTTCTCGGGGCTCGCCTGGTGGCTGTAGGCTTTGAAGCGGGGATCGGTGGGGGATCCGCGGTGCAGGCCGGGGATCACGACGGCTGGCAGAGCGCTCCTCTGTATCTCGTCGTAAACCTGTGTTCCTCCCCCGATGTGCCGGCCGGCCCCCTTCTGGCTCACCACGCCCCGGTTCTGGACGCACCGGATGTCGGTGATCCGGCTGATCCCGTCCCCCATGGAGTAGCAGACGGCCACTCCCTCGATCGCGGACAGGGGGGCGAGCTGCTCCAGGTGCTCGTAGCGGAACTCCTTCGCCTTCTCCCGGGATATCTTGAAGACGCCCCCTTCGGAGGCGAACCGTATTGCTGTCGTGCCGTGATCGATGCCGATGAACATGACCGGGCCCCTGATTCTGGGGATCGCCGTGCGGCGATCGTTGAACAAGTAAATTCTGGTGCAATCCTTAAATATCATCCGGTACACGTGCCAATAGCGCGATCCGGCGGCAGCGGGACAGGATCGGTCTTACGGGGCAGTTCCCGCGGCGTGCATAACAGTGAAATAGTTGGCGGCATGGAATGTACAGTAGAACAGCATGTTTTCCATAGTAACCGGCGGAGCCGGGTTCATCGGGTCGCACCTCGTGGATGCGCTCGTGGCACGCGGGGATGCGGTGCTGGTGATCGACAACTGCTGCACCGGAACGATCGACAATATCCGGGAGCACCTGGATACCGGGCGGATCCGCTTCCTGCAGGCGGATCTCCTGGACGACGGGTGGCAGGCATCCCTTGCCGCTGCCGACAGGGTGTACCATCTCGCGGCGGATCCGGATGTGCGCGAGAGCGCCCGCTCGCCGGAGTCCCCCGTCAGCAACAACGTGCTCGCCACCGCCCGGCTGCTGGAGGCGATGCGGATCCGGGGCGTTCCGGAGATCGTGTTCACCTCCACCTCCACGGTGTACGGGGATGCTGCGATGATCCCGACACCAGAGGCGTACTCGCCCCTCGAACCCATATCTGTCTACGGGGGGACCAAGCTCGCCTGCGAGGCGCTCATCTCCGCTTACTGCCACTCCTTCGACATGCGGGCCTGCGTCTACCGCTTTGCCAACATCATCGGCGAACGGTCCAACCACGGGGTCTGCTGGGACTTCATCCAGAAGCTCCGTCGGAACCCGGCGGTCCTGGAGATCCTGGGGGACGGGAGGCAGACGAAGTCGTACCTGGAGGTGCACGCCTGCGTTGATGCGATGATCTATGCGGCCGATCACACGGTGGAGCGGTTCAACGTCTACAACGTCGGCTCCGAGGACTGGATCGACGTGAGGTCGATCGCCGATATCGTGGCAGAGGAGATGGGGCTCTTCCCTGTGGAGTACCGGTACAGCGGCGGGGCCCGGGGCTGGGTGGGGGACGTGCCACGGATGCTGCTCTCTGTTGAGAAGCTGAAGAGCCTCGGCTGGAAGCCGACCGTGGGATCGCAGGAGAGCGTGCGGATCGCTGTCTCGGCGATGCTGGGGAAGCGTGGTGCATGAGTCTTCCTCCAGCGCTCATGGTGATGGCACTCGGGGCTCTGCCCTTCTTCGAGGCACGCTACGCGATACCGTTCGCCATCCTCCTCGGGTTCGCCCCGCTCGAGGCCTACCTCCTGGGGCTCCTCGGCAACATCCTTCCCATCATCCCTCTCCTGCTCTTCCTGGAGCCGGTGTCGGACTGGCTCTCCGCCCAC
>JAXDAH010000008.1:0-8485 GCA_034679905.1 Methanomicrobiales archaeon
GAAGGGCACCGCCGATTACACCGCGCGAATCGCATTGTTGCTATCTATTTTTATGGCGCGGCATCGAAAATCTTGCTATAGGTAACTGTCTGGACAGATGCGCAACTGTCTGGACAACCAGCCATCAAGGAGAAAAGATAAAGGAGAAAGAGGAAAATGGAAAACGAGACGCAATATGCCCGAATCAGGAGACGATTACACATTACGCTGTCACCCGAAAGTCATGAATGGGTGAAGAACAATCCTGCTAACGCCTCCCGATTGATTGATAGTTTGATAGACGGAGTTAAAAGCGGGATAGAGCCCGCATACGTGATTGTTTCGTCAAAAGAAGCCGAAATTAATGGGCTTGGTCGGATTCGAACCGACGATCCCCGCCTTGTAAAGGCGATATCATGACCGACTAGACCACAAGCCCCGATTCACGTACATTTGGTCTGTGATCTATTAAAATTGTTCATTCCCACGGCAAGGCCCCAAAGGTTTTTATTGCGGTCGATTCTGTGGTGTAGCAGACTTCAGATGACTCACGAGCTGACGATCGTACAGGTGAACGATACCCACGGATACCTCGAACCGCACCCGGAGCTCTTCTGGCAGGGGGATCACGCGGAGTTCCGGGTGGCGGGCGGGTACGCGAGGATTGCGGCGCTCCTTCAGCAGATCCGGAGGGAGCGGCCGGGCGGGGTGCTGGCGTTCGACTGCGGGGACACGCTCCACGGCACCTACGTGGCGGTGCAGACGCAGGGGATGGCCCTGGTGCCGATCCTGAACGCCCTGGATCTGGATGCGATGACGGTCCACTGGGAGTTCGCCTATGGCCCCGGGCACGTGGCGAGGCTCGCCGGGGAGCTCAGACACCCCATCCTCGCGATCAACTGCTACCGCAAGGACAGCGGCGACCGCTTCTTCACACCCTGGATCGTGAAAGAGGTGAACGGGCTTCTGGTCGGGATCATCGGCATCGCCTCGAACATCGTCGACAAGGTGATGCCCCGCTCCTACAGCGAGGGGGTGTACTTCACGCTCGGCAACGAAGAGCTGCCCTCCTGCATTGCCGCGCTGAAAGAGCGGGAGGGTGCCGATCTCATCGTCGTCGTCTCGCACCTCGGCTTCCCCCAGGAGATGCAGCTCGCCGCCGAGGTGGACGGGATCGACGTCCTGCTCAGCGCCCATACCCACAACCGCCTCTACGAGCCTGCTATCGTGAACGACACCATCCTCATCCAGTCGGGCTGCCACGGCTCGTTCCTGGGCAGGCTCGACATCCAGGTGGAGGACGGCAGGATCGCAGACTTCAGCCACCGCCTCGTCACGGTCGGGGAGGAGGTGCCGCCCGATCCCGCCGTCGAGGGGATGGTGAACCGTGCCGTCGAGCCGTACCGCGAGGAGTTGAACCGGATCGTTGGCGCCACGCGGATCGCCCTCCACCGCTACGCGGTGCTGGAGTCCACGATGGACAACCTCCTCCTCCAGTCCCTGCTCGATTGCACCGGCGCCGATCTGGCCTTCTCCAACGGGTGGCGCTACGGCGCCCCCGTCCCCCCGGGGCCGCTGACGGCAAACGATCTCTACAACATCGCCCCGATGAACCCTCCGCTCTCCACGGTGGAGCTGACGGGCCTCGAGATCTCGCGGATGCTGGAGGAGAACCTGGAGCGCACCTTCTCGAGGGACCCCTACCGCCAGATGGGAGGATACGTGAAGCGGTGCATGGGCCTCAACCTCTACGCGAAGATCGAGAACCCGGAGGGGCACCGCATCCAGGAGCTCTTCGTGCGGGGGGAGCGTGTGCGTCCCGATGCCACGTACACCGCCGCCTACATCACCCCGCAGGGCGTCCCGGCGAAGTACGGCTCCAACCGCCGTCACCTGGACATCCGTGCCGTGGAGGCGATGGAGCGCTACCTTGCCCGGGGCACGCCCGATGCGGCGCTCCGGGGGACGGTGGTCGCGGTCTGACCGGGGAGGGCTCTGCGATGGACGACAGCAGCGGACGCAGCGTGGACACGCTCGCGAAGGAGCGTACAGATCTCGCCCAGGAGCGGACACTGCTCGCCAACGAGCGGACCTTCAGCGCCTGGGTGCGCACCGGCCTCGCCGCCGTGGTCGGGGGGCTCGCGGTCGCCCGCCTCTTCGGGTCTCCCGGGGAGGCGTGGATCGCCCAGGTCGTCGGCGTCATCCTCATTTTGACCGGCGGCGGCTTCTACGCAGCCGCCTACCGCAGTTACTGCGAGCAATGCCAGGTGGCGGGGCGGGGTGCCGTCCGGCTGATTCCGGGATGGTTCCTGCACGTTCTGGTCATCGCCCTCCTGGTGAGCACCGCGTTTGCCCTGTACCTGGCGATCGTGTAGGGCAAGCGCACCCGTCCGGAGCGAAACGGTGCACTCCTTCCAGGATGGGGCTGGGCAGACCTCGCATCGCAGACGGGGATCTCGGGCTCTGGCAGACTCGTCTCAGCCGCGGGCGCCTCGTCTGCCGCAGCGTGCACGCGGCATCCCGCCGGGGAACGGGCCGGGTACGGCAGCTTGCGGTGAGGGCGTTCTGCCGCCGGGATGCAGCGAAGGGCAGGCGCGGCACCCCGCCGTACAGCAGCCTGCCACGCAGGAATCCGTAGATCGAGCACCGTTCAGGTTCCGCGAATTCACAGATCCCCCCGTACCGTGAATGAAAAAGGGATATCTATCCTCGCGCTCACAGGAGGCCGAAAGACTTGAGCGTGACCTCCGGGTTCACCCGTCCCACGTGGTAGACGGCGCCCTCGGAGAGCTCGTTGACGATCACTTCCGCCGGCGAGAAGAGCGCCGTATCGATCTGGTAGAAGTCGAAGTTCGCCTCCTTGAAGATGTCGTAGAAGGGTTTCCCGTATCCCTTGGAGGTGCTGCTCGGGATCTTGTCCAGGTAGTCCTTGATCTCGGGCGCCTTCATCGTCAGCAGGATGCTGCCGTGATAGATGGTGGCATCGTTCGTCGCCCCCATCGCCCGGGTGCTGTCCTTCTTCACCGGCGCGATCGGGGCGGTGCCGATGCCGGCCTGGATCTTGGTCGTGTCGAACCCGAGTTCGTTCAGTTTGTAGACGGCCGTCTCCACGCAGCGCCCGGCCACCTGGATCGATCCGACCAGGGACGCGGTCGGGGCGACCACCACGCCCACGTTCTCCACGTCGACGTTGCACTCCTCGGCAATCTTCTCCATCACTTCGCCATTCGGCAGCGTGTTGCTCTCCAGCGCCAGGATGGCATAGTCGAAGTCGTCCTCGTAGTTGATCACCTCGAAGGTGTGCTTCGGCTTCAGGGAGAGAGCACGGGCAGGACCGCTCCCCATGGCGAAGTAGTTGCCCACCTTGACCGTCCAGCCAGCCTTTTGCGACCCCAGACAGGCGATAGCGGGGAAGTCGGTGTTGACTCCGACGAATGCCAGCGGTACGTCCCGGATCCGCCCCATCCGGAAGTCGACCTCCCCGAGCCCGCCCAGGCATATCTCGGTGAACCTCTTCCCGGCGAGATACCCGCCTGTCGTCCGAACCCCACAGTCGACGATGCGAGCGCCATTGTCCAGCTGGTGGAACGCGGCGTTAAACTCCTCAGGAAACTCGGCAATTTCATCGAATAAATCCAATGCCAGTTCATTAACACTGATCACAAGGAAACCCCCTGTACCCGGATAAAAGACGGTGCTGAAACAGATAATTGTTTTTAATTGATATCTGCCATGCAAAACTGCATGGCGCTTCGATCAGCGGAGCTGCTCGAGAACCTTCTCCGGCTCGTAGCGGAGACTGATCAGCCGGGTCCGCCCCCGCCCTTCCCGGTAGTGGAGGTTGATCAGCCGCAGCGCGTCGAACTTCTTGACCATCTCGTAGAACTTGGTGTAGCGGATCTGCATAGGCTCTTTGACCTGGTTGAAGACCTCGCCGGCATTCATCTCCTGGTCTCCTCCGGACATCTCCGCAATCCGTTGCAGGAGCTGCTTCTCCTCGGTTTTCAGGACACGGACGGTGAACGAGAGGTGCAGGTAGCGGGAGATCTCGTAGGCCTTGCAGATATCGTCGCGGTTCACCGTTCTGCGGGCGTCGTGCTCGGCGTTCAGCACCGCCCGCTTCAAGAGGTCGATCCCCACCCGCAGATCCCCGCTCTTCATCGTCTGCTCGACCACCAGTTCGGACATCTCCGCAGGGAGCACCCCGGGGTAGAGCCCCTGGAGCACCCGTTCCTGGAGGATCTGGCGGATCTCCTCCTCCGTGTAGGGCGGGAAGTAGATCTCGGTGGGACGGAAGACCGAGGCGACGCGGGCATCCAGCTCCCGCGTCATGTCCACCGCCATATCGCTCACGATCAGGACGACCCCGATGCGGGTGCCGGGGTAGACCTCGTGGGAGCGGAGGAGCGTGTAGAGCACCTTGTTGAGCTCGTTCTCGTAGAGGAGGTAGTTCGCATCGTCCAGGATCACCAGGAGCACCTGATCCTCCCGCTGGATGATCCGTGCCACCGCATCGAAGACCTGCTTGAAGGAGGTGCCGGAGGAGGGGGGGAGGTGGCCCGCGAGCTTGCGGTAGATCTGGGAGAAGATGGCGAACTTGGTGTTGTCGATCTGGCAGTTGACGTAGATGGGGACCAGCTTCCGCGTGGTCTCCTCGATCTCGGAGCAGAGCTTCTTGACGCTCGTCGTCTTGCCGGTGCCGGGAAGTCCCTTGCAGATGGTGTTCAGCGGGCGGCCGCCCCGCAGGCCGGGTCGGATCTGGAAGGCGAGCTCCCGCATCTGGGCCTCGCGGTGGTGGAACTGCTCCGGAACATAGTCGATCTCGAAGACCTCGGGATCCCGGAAGAGCGTCTCGTCCCACATCAGCAGATTCTTCTTCATACCGGCAGCGCTACAGAGAGTATTGCCTGCAGGGCAAAAATATTTGCTATTCCGGCCCGCTTTACGGCGCCTTCATGCATTTCTTGCAGAGCGTACGTCCCGTGAAGAGCTGGCTCATCTGGTTCTGGCCCTTGGAGACCGGCGCCTGGCACTCCTCGCAGACGAACTCGGCCGATGGCGGCGCTGCAGCTGCCGGAGAGCTCTGCACAGGCGTCTCCGGCGGTCTGGCCGCCGCCGCTGCGGGCTGTGCGGGCGGTTCGGGGGTGCGTTTCGGTGCTGCCGCCGCGGGGGCAGGAGCCGCAGCCGGCGCCTTCTCTTCTGGCGGTTCCCTCTTCGGAGCCGCAGGCTTCTCCGGCTCTGGAGCCGGAGTCTCCTCCGCCTTCTGCAGGGTGAAGACCCGACTGCGGTAGCTGTCCACCCGCTGTGCGGTCTCCTTGGTGCCTCGCCCGAGCCGGGACAGGATCCGGTCCAGGAACCCGATCAGCTCCTCGGCGTCCTGCTCGTTCTCAATCTCGCCCCCGATGTCCAGCCGGAGGTTCTCGTAGTTGTCGAGATTGATGGTGATTCCGATGCTGAAGTTCCTCTTTGACATCTGCACAGTAGTATACGACTGCCTACAGGATAATTATGTTCCCCGTGCCGTGCGGATGAAAGCGCCGGTATTTCGGGCTTTTGTGACCGCGATATCGCCACCGGCATCCCCCAGCAGCTCGCGGGCAGCCCTCTCCACCGCCTGCACGCCCGTGTCGGCGACGGCGTACACCGTCGGCCCGAACGAACTCATGCCGGCGCATGCCGCTCCGGCCTCGCAGAGGCCGCTCAGCAGGGTGCCGACGAGCGGCGACTGCCTCCCGACCTCAACCTTCTTGAACCCGAGCTGCTGGATGCGGTTGACTGCAGCCCCGAAGAGGTCCAGATCGTGCTCCACGACTCCCGGTAGCATCCGCACCAGCACCTCGTGGCAGGTCTCCCGCACCTCGTCGAGGGGAACGGGACAGCTGCTGCGGAATATGTCGACCTCCTCCCTCCGGCTCGCCCCCTCCCCCGTGCAAGGGGTGACGAGCAGGATGCTCCAGTCCTCCGGGAAGGGGTGGCGGGCGATCGGATGCGCCGGCGTCGTTCCGCGGGAGGCAGCGCTGGGGCGGAACTCCTTCTTCTCGCCGAACTCTCCGAAGCTGTGCCCGCCATCGACGATGAGACCCCCCATCTCGAACGCGGCGGTGCCGATCCCCGAGGTGCCGCCCCGCCCCGCGATCCGGGCCATATCGCGCACGCCGAGCGAGTGGCCGGTCAGCCGGCAGACCGCTGCCGCCGCGGAGAGGGCGATCTGCGTCCCGCTCCCCAGACCCCGGTGCTGCGGGACGGGATCGATCAGCGTGAACTCGCCGGCGGGCGGGAGGCCGAAGTGGCGGTAGACGGCTTCGGCAGCCTCCCGCACCCGGGCCTGCTGCTCATCGCCGCCCCCCCGCACCGCGAACGTGCCGCTCCGCCGGGCGAGCAGGACCGTCCTCGGGCTGTCGAGCGCGATGCCGACGCCCCCGTCCACCCGGCCCAGCCCCCCGTGCATGTCCGTCAGGGCGAGGTGGAGCCGGGACGGGGCATCCACGGCGACGGTGACCGAATCGACGAAGCTGGAATAGGGGAACACCTCCTCGATGGCGATGAGGGGCTTCTCCTGGTGGACGATGTGGTAGGATCGGGTGACGAGCGGCTCGTTCTGGAAGATCGAGAAGACCGAGCTGAGCTGTTCGTCGGCAGGCCGGGTGCCAAACCCGATGATCTCCCGCCGTGCCTCGATGCGGTGCCGTTGCATGATCCTCCCGATGGGGATGTCCGCCCGCAGCAGATCCGCCCGGAACGCCGGTTCGAGCCGCCGCAGGGGCGTCTCCGAGCGGGCGTAGATCAGCACCTCACCCGTCCGCCCATTCTTCAGCTCCACGACCCGGTGGTTCACCGGATCGCCCTCCGCGATGCCCAGCGATTCCGCCAGCTCTGCATCGCAGGGCCCCACCTCCTGCCGGAGCGTGGCAATCTCCACCGGGCTTCCCGTGACGATCTCCAGCAGGGCCGTCACCGACCCGTCGGTTCCCAGGAGCACCTTCTGCACCGTGGAGAGCGTGCCTAACTCCCGTTCCAGTTCCCCCAGCATCGTACGGATATCCTGCATCTCACACCTCGCCCAGCGCTATCCAGATACCGTCCTGCCAAAGAGCATCGGCAGGAACGCCGTGGCGTCCATCGTCCCGAACATACCCTTCGCTGCCTCGACCTCGGAGAAGCCCGTGCAGCCGTCCGTCCCCCTCCCGAGAACGGCGAACGGGACGGGCGTCCGGGTGTGCGTCTTCAGGCGGAGCGGCGTGGCGTGGTCGGGCAGCACCGCCACCACCCCGTCGAAGCGCTCCAGGACGGTCCCCACCACGCCGTCGAAGCGCTCGAGCGCCCGGATCTTCTCCTCCAGGCTCCCCAGATGGCTCGCCTCGTCGGTCGCCTCCACGTGCAGGTACACGAAGTCCAGACGCTCGAGGGCGGCGAGCGCGTAGCGTGCCTTCGCCTGGTAGTCGGTGTCCAGGTAGCCGGTCGCCCCCGGCACCCGGATCACCTCCATCCGGGCATAGCGGGCGATGCCGTTCAGGAGATCGACTGCCGAGATCATCCCCCCCGATAGCCCGTACTTCTCTGCAAAGGAGGGTATGGATGGTTTTCTCCCCCCGCTCCAGGGCCAGACCATGGTTGCCGCCGGCTTCCCCGCCCGCACCCGGGCCGCGTTGACAGGATGATCGGCAAACACCTTCCTGCTCGCTTCCATGACCGCAAGCAGCGCTTCTCTGTCCCCCCCGCGGGGGAGGTAGTCTGCGCAGGCGCGGCCTACGATGTCGTGCGGGGGCGTGGTGACCGCACCCTCCCCCCCGGGCACGACGAGGAGGTTGCGGTAGCTGATCCCGGGATATGCCCGTGCCGAGGAGAGCTCCGCGTCCAGCGCCCGGATGAGAGCGGCCCCCTCCTCGCTCCCGATGTGGCCGGCAGAGAAGTCCTGCATCGCCCCGTTCCGGGCGGTGACCAGGTTGCAGCGGTAGGCGACATCCCGCTCCCCCAGCGGCACCCCGATGTTCGCCGCCTCCAGCGGACCCCGTCCCGTGTAGTAGCGGGCGGGATCGTAGCCCAGGATGGAGAGGTTGGCGATGTCGCTGCCGGCCTCCATCGCATCCGGAATGGTGCGGAGCATGCCGCAGGCGCCCTCCCGCGCGACCCGGTCCATGTTGGGGGTGCGGGCGTGCTGGAGCGGAGTCCGCCCCCCGAGAGCGTCGATCGGCTCGTCCGCCATGCCGTCCCCCAGGAGCACGATGTACTTCATGCGGAGCCTCCCAGGATTCCCAGGATCCCCAGGGTGGGCAGCGTGGTAATGAGGGCGGCGACTGCCGCTCCCGCCGCAATCGCCGGCAGGGCGTGGCGGAACTGGATCCCGAAGATGAACGCGGCAGCGGCGCCGCTCCACGCACCGGTGACCGGGACCGGCAGCGCCACGAAGAGGAAGAGCGCGAACGTCCCCCACCGCTCGAACCGATCGCCGTGGCGGCGCGTCCGTTCGAAGAGCCAGGCGAAGAACCGCTCGAAGTGCCTCGAGTGG
>JAXDAH010000009.1:0-19405 GCA_034679905.1 Methanomicrobiales archaeon
TCCCCCTCCACCCGTTTGGTGCGATAGGGCCTGGATCTGGAACACGCGATCGGTGCTGCGTCCAGGTTCGTGTCGAGCCGGCATTCTCTGGTGAGCATGGAGATCCTGGCGATACCGGCGGATCATCGTACTCAAGGGGGTAATCGAGGGGAGGCGTCGCATAGGCACCCCTTCGAGGCTATCGCAACCTATGGTGGGGGCATGTGAGGGGGAGGCGCGCCCCTCTCGACCCCCGCTCCCCAGTGGCAGCGATACGGACGATAAGGAATCAAGATAGTGTCGAACGCCACCGCCCTGCCGCCCGGGAATGGTGCGAAGCGTACAAGTTGTGCATGGCGACACCTGCAGAAGCGATCCACCGTCATCGCCAGGCCGTGTCCGACCGCTCCTTCGGGAGAGCCCAGGCGGCGAACGGAACCGCCCCGCACGGGTATCGCAATGCCTGCATGCCGCCGGAGGGGGTCGATCCCGCTCCGGCCAGGCCCCCTGCGGCGAACTCTTCGCAGCTGCTCTGCAGGCCCCGGTGAATCCGCCGATTTGTACAGCGGTATAAATACTTGTTCAATTATTATAGCAATTATATTATAAAATAGAGAAATCGGTCTGATGTCGCAATCCCGATGCCCGGGGCGGGCAGTTCCACCCTGGATCATCGCACGGGAATAAGGGTTAAAAAGCAGGGATGCCAGATTCAGGAGAGGGGAGATCCCCCTGTTGAATCTGGTTGCCATGGGGAGAGGTCTGGAGCCTTCCCCGTTCAGCTCGGAGTCAGCGTTGAATCCGCGGTGAGGAGGAGTCTGTCGACCTTGGTTCCATCCTCCCGCCACTTCAGCGTGATCGTATGCTCTCCGGCGGATAGGGTATACGTCCGTCCCTTCTCCCAGTGCCAGTTGGCGTTGCTCGCATAGTCCCAGAGCCGGGGCGTGATTGCGTCCATCGAGATCCAGACCGAGTCGTCTCCGCCATTCGGGGAGCTCACCCGCGCCCAGAGCGTGTAGGTCCCGCTCTCGGTCACGTCCACGGTGCAGGTTGCCGTCCCGCGACTGGCTCCTGCATCCATCTGATCGCCGCTGCCCTGGGGCGCCCCGATGTATGCCCCGCCGGAAGCTGCCGCATCCGAGGCCTTCACCATGGGGCTTGTCAGCGCCATCGTCTCGGTCTCGATCCAGACGGTCGTCCCGCTCGGTACGGGGGTGGGGTTCGTGTTCCCACCCATACCGCTCGGAGTCAGGCTCGCATCCGCGGTGAGGAGGAACTTGTCGAGCTTGGTGCCGTCCTCCCGCCACTTCAGCGTGATCGTGTGCACTCCGGCAGACAGGGTATAGGTACGTCCCTTCTCCCAGTGCCAGTTGGCATTGTTAGCATAGTCCCAGTGCAGGGGCGTGCTCGCATCCATCGAGATCCAGACGGAGTCGTCTCCCGCGTTCGGGGAGCTCACCCGCGCCCAGAGCGTGTAGGTCCCGCTCTCCGGCACGTTCAGGGTGTAGGTTGCCGTACCCTGGGTGCCCCGAGAGTCCATCTGATCGCCGCTTCCTGCCGGCGTCCAGATGTATGCCCCGCCGGAAGCTGCCGCATCCGAGGTCTTCACCATGGGGCTTCGGAGCGCCAGGGATTCGGCTTCGATCCAGATGGTCGTCCCGCTCGGTGAGGGTGTCGGGGTGACCGTGGGTGTCGGAGTAACCGTGGGCGTCGGCGTTGGCGTCGGCGTCACGGGGGGTGTCGGCGTGGGTGTCGGCTGCGTCCCTGACGTAGGGTAGGGCGTCAGAGGCGCCAGCATCGACGGTCTGGCGGTCTTGCCGATGCCCGTGGGCGATGGGACCGGGTATGCCGACGTGGAGACCAGGGCGATGGGGCAACTGGTGCACGGATTCTTTGCGGATCCGACGATGTTGTTCTCGTTCACGATGTTGCCGTTGCCGTTCTTCTGCTGAACGGGGGGTGCATTGGTCTTCCAGTACCAGTTGTGGTCGAAGTAGGCCGTCTTCTGCGGCACCGCCCGGAGCCGGGCTGCGGGCTGCACGGTGTCCTTGAAGGTGTTGTGGTGGACATACATCGAGCCGCAGTAGGTGCTCCCCTCGCCGTGCATGTCGAAGATGTGATGGGTGTTCGACGGTTCGACGATGTTGTAGCGGGCCTCGTAGAAGTGCGAGGTGCTCCCGCCGTCGGCGATGGAATGCCGCGTGTACTTGAAGAGGTTGGCCTCGATCAGGGTGGTCCCGCCGTTGAGGATGCCATAGCCATAGCCATCGGCCTGGCAGTGGTGGATGTAGTTGTGGTGGATGTACCCGTAGTTCGAGGCACCCGCACTGGCGCTGACGCCGAAGTAGGAGAATCCGCTGATCTCACAGTTGTCCACGAGGACGCGGTAGCCGTTGGTACTGATCCCGCCCGACATGGGCAGAGTGCGCGGCGAGACCATCGTGTCGGTGCCCTCCAGCCGCACGCCGGTCACCCGGGCGTTGTTGCCGCCGGCTTTCAGGGCAACCGCATGGCTGCTGGTGCTCCAGCCGGACTTGCGGGGATGGTAGATGCGGCCGCCGGGCGAGCCGTTGTAACCGCGGTCGCTCGCAACCGTCACGCCGGCCGGAATGGTGAGTCCGGTCTGCACCGAGGAGGTGTCGATGGTGACGCCGCTCGGGATGAAGATGACGTCGCCGGCTCCGGCCGAGGAGAGCGCCGAACGGAGTTCAGCGAGCGTGCGGACCACGTAGTCCACGCGGGGGTCGTTCTGCGTATAGATATCCGTGTACCCCGCACCGCCACCGACCGGATTTCCCGTGGGATTGGATTCTGCCCCGTAGGTCTCGGCAGCGCTGACGGAAGGGATCACCGCTCCGCCCAGCACCAGGATCGCTACCAGTCCGAGAATCAGTGCTCGACGGATACTGGCTGTGGTCGTCTTTATTTGCGTGGTGGGCATAGAATATCTGTCCGGATGCCTCGCGGCACCCGGACAGGCCCTTTTCTGGCGATTTCCAATTGTCATGGCCTCACCGAGAAGATTGTTTAATTTTACGCTATTTGAAACTTATAGTAAACACTAATATGTTATAATTAGTGATTTTAATCATTGAAAAAAAAATTTTGCAAAAATAAACGGAATAGAGGTCTGTTTAGACTTGGTTGAAATAAATAATATTTATATATTCTAATCAATCATCGAATTAACACCCGTACGTGCTCCGATCGGGCCTGCTGGAGCGCAGCGCTCTCTTTCGCGTACTGTTTAGCAGAAAAATAAAAACTTTCATTTTTGCCATGGCAATAGGCCAATCTGCGCTACAAATTCTGCCTGACCCGAGCATCTCGAATCCTCATTCAAATGCTATTGTCGTTGTTCTTGAAGTCTCGATCCTGAATGAACCGTTGGAAAATTTTAAAAAATAAAAGATGTAACTGCAGGGATACCGGCGGGATCCCGAACGCACTGCATATGGCCCCGAGCGACAGCATCGTATTCACCAAAAGTTTATATGAGTATATTGTCTACTGACACGCACGAGGTTTTATGCCCTGTTTTAAGTCTATCCGGCAGTATAGGCAAGCTGGGGGTCTGCCATGAGGTGGAACAGCGCCACCCTGCTCTCCCTCCTGGCGGGGATCAGTCTCCTCTTCATTGTAGCGGCCGATCTGATCGCCTACCTCCATCCGACACAGGGATATGAGTTCTCCTTGTACGGATCCACACCGCTGGCAGTGTGGCTCCTCCTCATCCTGGGCGCGATCGGCGGGGTGTTCATCCTGCTGTACCAGGTGTACCGCGGCGGGAGCGGGAGGGGAGCCCCCTGGGCTGTTGCCTTCTCCATCGTCATTCTGGCACGGGTGAGCCTGCTCTTCATCCCCTACATCCGGGGATACTATAGCCTGGGCGGAGACCATATATCGCACTTGGGGATCGTCAGGGATATCGTGGCGCTCGGGCATGTCGATCCCGCCAACTACTACCCGGCACTCCATATCCTGGCATCCGCAGTCACCATCGTCAGCGGGCTCTCTGTTGAGATCTGCACCAACTGCCTGGCTGCAGCAATATCGGTCTTCTACGTGCTCTCCATCGTGGCGCTGGGGTACGCCCTCTTCAAGACGCACCAGGTGAATCTTCTCACCTTCGCCGCCATCGGGGCCGTCTTCAACAGCGCCTACCACATCTACTTCATGCCCAACGGCTGGGCGTTCTTCCTGCTGCCCTTCGTGCTCTACCTGATCATCAAGGGGGTCAAGAGCCAGGAGTTCAAGCTCCTGCTGGTCGTCACCCTGGTTCTCTTCCCGTTCCTGCACCCGCTGGGATCGGCGGTCCTGCTGCTGCTCCTGCTCTTTATCGGCATGCTCCGCATCCTTCACATGCGTGGCGTGCACGGCCGCCTGACTCGGGGCACGGTGATGTTCAACCTGCCGATCAAGGAGGTCGCCGTGCTCGGGGTCATCTTCATCCCGTGGCTCCTCTCCTTCCGTCAGTTCCATGGCAACGTGCGAAGTCTCTACTATATCCTGATGACGGGGGAGTCTCTGGACAAGTTCGGAGAACTGGCGATGCGGGCGGAGCAGGTCAATCTGGACCTCTCCGGTCTCCTGGATCTCGGGATCCGCACCCTCGGGCACAATATACTCTACCTCGCGATCTGCCTCGTCGGCGCCATCCTCATCATCCGGCAGTACCGGCGGTCCCGCGAGGCGTACTTCCCGGCCATCCTGGTTCTGGGATCCGTCGCCTTCTTCGGGCTCCTGTATGCCGCCTACCTCTTCAACATCGTCAGGGGTCTGGAGAGCATCGCCGCAGAGCGGATCATCCCCCTCGTCTATATCCTGATCCCCGTCGTCGTGGGGTACACGTTCTATGCCTTCAACATACGGGGGCGGCCGATCCGTCTCTCCGCCGTTTTTGCCGTCATCTGCGCCGCACTCCTGATCAGCACCTTCAGCCTCTATCCCTCCCCACTGATCCTGCGGCCCAACCCCCAGATCACGGAGCATGACATATCCGCTACCCACTGGCTGCTGGAGTCCCATGGAGACCCCGCCTACTTTGCCGATATCCAGAATCCATTGTACAGGCTGGCGGATGCCGTTATCGGGGGGCGTGAGGCCGATCTGCAGGGTATCCAGAGGAACACAACAAGGGTTCCGGATCACTTCAACTACCCCATACGCCCCCGGCTCGGCGACACTTTCACGGCGACAAGGTACCTGCTGAGCACCGAGTTCGACAGGAAGCTCTATGCCGAGCTCTACACCAGCGTTGGACGGTTCACCGCCGAGGACTTCGAACGGCTGGAGCGGGATGTGTCGGCGAGCAAACTCTACGGCAACGGGGAGGGGTCCATCTGGAGCGTTCGGCCCCGATTCGGGTAGCCTGTTCCTGTAGCGCGGGCAGATTCCACGGCATCTCCCATGCCGAAGTGCCTGCCGGGGGCCCGTCTGCAGGCGGGAGGAGCGTCGCTGCCATCTGGCAGTCTACCACCGGGGGGTGCTGAACAACGGAGACGCTGGACGCCTCGATCGTACGGATAGCCGGAGTGTTCTATCCCAACAACAGCGGCCACGCCATGCACGTCAGCGAGCTGGCGAGGAAGATCGATCCGTATATCCGCGAGCAGACGATCTTTGCGCCCCGGCTGGATGGCGAGTTCCGGGAGTACGACGCCCGCTTCGGGATCCCGATCGAGAGGATCGAGGCTATCCTCATACAGAGCCCCGCCTGGAGGAGGATCCCGGGAATTCCTACGCTCAACGCCCTCTACTACGCCTGGAACGCGGCTGAGCGGGTGGCGGCCCGGAAGGGGATCGATCTCGTCCACGTCCACGGGCTGATCCTCGGGCAGTTCCTGATGCTGCTGCTCCGTGCGCGGGGGATCGGGATTCCGGTGGTGATCGCGTCCCAGGGGGCACCGGCCCTCATTACGCAGTCTCGCTTCACGTGGACGCTCATGCGGAGTCTCCAGGCGCTCCTCTTCCACCTCGTACGCCCGGACCACTTCGTCCAGCTGGACGACGGCAACCTGGATGCCGCCTTCCTGGACGAGCTGAAGGCCCGGGGGATTCCCTGTACCGTGGTCTTCCACGCCATCGATACCGATCGGTTCGCCCCCCCGGCCGCCCGCGGATCCGCTGACGGTTGCGTGGTCCTATCGAACCACCGCTTCGTCCCCTTCAAGCGGGTGGACCTGGCCATCCAGGCCTTCGATCGCCTGGTCCGCCGGGGTGGCGCTGACGGCGTCATCCTGAAGCTGGCGGGCTCGGGTCCTCAAAAGCAGGAGCTCGAACGCCTGGTGGAGACCATCGGTCTCTTCGATCGGGTGGAGTTCATCGGGGAGAAGCCGCTCGATGCGATCGGAGAGGAGATTGCCGCCGCGGATATCGTGGTAGGCACATCCCCCTTCAGCAACGTCAACCGCTCGATCCAGGAGGCGATGGCGTGCGGGCGGGCGGTGGTCGTATTCGACGGCGGCGGCAGCACCCTCTTCCGCAATGGCGAGAACGCGATCACGATCCCGCCCGGGGCGGTGGATGCCTTCGCAGAAGGGCTGCAGCGCCTGATCCAGGACCCGCTCCTGCGGGAACGGATGGGGGCGTGCGCCCGCGAGACCATCCTGCGGCAGAGGAGCTGGAACCGGCGGATCGATCAGGAACTGGACGTCTACCGTCGTGTCCTGCGGCGCGGTGGGGAGTCCGCGGCGCACTGACGCGCCGGGCGGTGCGGTGCAACGGGAGATGCAGGTGCGTGATGCAGGAGGATAATCGGACCTCTCCGCCGCGGCGGCGGACCAGTTTCCTGGGCGATATCTCCCGGCTGGTGCTGGGGACCACGTCCGCCCAGCTCATCTCGATCGCGGTCGCTCCGATCCTAACACGGCTCTATGGCCCGGAGGCGTTCGGGCTGCTGGCCCTGTTCATGGCGATCACCGGTCTCGTGGGTATGGTCGCCTGCCTGCGCTACGAGTTCTCGATCGTCCTGCCCGACTCGGATGCGGAGGGAGCGAACCTGCTCGGCCTCTCCCTGGCGCTCGCCGCCTTCATCAGCCTCCTGACCGTCCCCATCTTCTGGATAGGCGGCGACGCGATCCTGGAGCTGCTGAATGCGGCGGAGCTGGGATCCTCCATCTGGCTCGTCTCGCTCACGATCCTGGTCCTGGGCGTCTTCAGCGCCCTGAACTACTGGAACTCCCGCACCAGGCAGTTCGGCCGCCTCTCGACGGCCCGTGTGACCAGCTCCGTGGCCGCATCGGGCACCCAGGTCGGGGCCGGGTTCGCGGGCTTCACCTCCGGCACGAGCCTGATCGGCGCGAACTTCCTGGGGCACCTGGTCTCGACCCTCATCCTCGGCATCCAGATCTGGCGGGACGACCGGCTCCTGTTCCGGGAGAGCGTACGGTGGCGGAGGATGGTCGGCGGTTTCCGCCGTTATCGCAGGTTCCCCCTCTTCGATACCGTATCCGCGGTGCTGAACGCCCTCGCCTGGCAGCTGCCCGTCTTCTTCCTCGCCGCCTTCTTCTCGCCTGCCATCGTCGGGTTCTACTCCCTGGGCTTCCGCATCCTGCAGCTCCCGATGTTCTTCGTCGGAGGGGCGCTCGCCCAGGTCTTCTTCCAGCGTGCGGCAGAGGCGAAACTGGAAGGGCGGCTCGGCACCCTGACAGAGGGCGCCTTCCGCCTGCTGGTCAGCGCGGGCATCTACCCCATCCTGGCGGTGACCGTCGTCGGGGCGGATCTCTTCGCCGTGGTCTTCGGCGAAGTATGGACGGAAGCGGGCGTCTACGCCCAGATCCTGAGCGTCTGGGCGTTCGTATGGTTCATCTCCTCCCCGCTCAGCACGCTCTATCTGGTGCTGGAGCGGCAGGACTTCGGGTTGAAGGTCAACGCCCTCAACCTGGGCACCCGCGTCGTCGCCCTGTACGTCGGAGGGCTCACGGGAGATCCCCGGATTGCTCTCGGGCTCTTCGCCGTCACGGGTATCTTCTCCTATGGTTACCTCTGCCTGAACGTGCTCAACTTCTCCGGCGTGCAGCTGGCGGGGGTGCGGCAGTTCCTATTGCAGCGGCTGGCGCTCGTGGTTCCCGCTGTGGCGGCACTCGGGATATTGAAGGTGCTCGGCGCGGGCCATCTCACGCTCCTGCTGGCGAGCGTCGTACTGGGGCTGTTCTACTACCTCCACCTGCTCCGTACAGACGTCCAGACCCGCAGACTGCTGGACCAGCTGGGGATCTCGCGTCCCCTCTCCGCCCTGCGAGACCGCTGGATGTAGCGCCCCTCGCCGGCTGCTGTGCTGCAGGGCCGACTGCATCGCCCGCCACGGCCCGTGCCCCGCAGCTTCGCTGACCGCCCCGATAAGAAACGTGTCGCCAGCAGCCTTCGTTCGAAGCGGGCCGTGGCGGGAGCACGAACTGAATACGGAACGTATCCATTACAAATACCAGACGATGGGCACCTACCACCAGGACGCCAGGGGCACGATCGTCGTCGGGAAAGGACGCGTTCATCGCGAATAACGACACGACAGATCACGACTTCTCGGAGCTCGAGACCTATCGGCCCGGTACGATCGTCGTCATCGGCAATAGGTGCTGGATCGGGGCGAACTCCGTTATTCTGCCGGGAATGCACCCGGGCGATCGCCCGATCGTCGGAGCCCGCTCCATCGGCACGAAGTCGTTTCTGCCGGCGATCCTGCCCGCCCGATCCGCTTCCCGGCTGCCCGAGGAGAGCCGGCGACGGAGTCGGCCCCTTCATTCGGGAGTTCACCGTCCGAAGCCGACGCGGCACGCTCCTCCTATTACCCGCATCGCCCTCACGAAGAGCCGACGCGTCCCCGCGGGAGTGGAGGCCCGGATGCCGGACAGAAGCCCCTGGCAGCTGCCCTCTCGCCGTAGATACGCCCGACGGGCGGGCTCTTTGGGGAGCGCAGAGTTGCCACGTCCCCGCACCCGGGGGAATCCCTGACCGTGCGATCGGACCTGCCCTACTGGATCGAGATTGCCAGGGAGACCGACTGGTCCTTGCGGTTCAGGGAGACATTCTCGATCTTCGCGGTCCTGCCGCTGCCCTCTGCCAGCAGGCAGGCGACCAGGCTGCAGATGGGGCAGGGGAACTGGGTGCAGTGGCGGGGAGACGCCTGCTGGACCAGGGTGCAGGTGTTGAAGAGGCGGTAACCATGCAGCTGCACGTGGACGATGTCCCCCTCCCGCCGCGTCTCTACGGCATCCGCCACGTTCAGGATATCCTCGCAGGTCTTCTTGATCGCCCAGAGCATATTGGACTCCTCCGGGACGAAGATGAACGGGTAGTTCTTGCGGAGTTCCTGAAGGATGGGATGCCCGAGCGGCGTGACCAGCGCATCGGCCTCCCCCCCATCCACGCCGGGGGCGTGCCGCCCCTCCCCGCCGTCCAGGGAGAGCACCTGCATGGGGGTGGTGTGCTCCCCGTTGGAAGGGATGAACCGTGCATTCCCCTTCGCACCGAGGGTGCTGTAGATCGTGGCGAGGTTGATGCTGCCCTGCACGGGAAGGAGGTTCGCCAGCCGGAGATCGATGGCGCCCCAGCGGGGGATCGTGTAGATGAAGATGCCCCCCAGGATCCCGCTGATGCCGTAGAGGGAAAGAAGCGTCCGCTGGAAGTTCGTCCTGTCCTGCAGGAGCGCGACAAAGAGCAGGAGGCATGCCGCGCTCATGAGCAGGATGCCGAAGGTCTCGTAGCGTGCGCCGCGCATCACCGCCCGCCTCCCCGCCGTTCTGCCGTCCCGCACGGTGAGCGGTCCCGTGCTCCAGCCAGGAGTCTCTGTTGAGCCGTCATAGTCTCAGTATCCTCGCGATTCTCTCTGCCATCAGGATAGTGAATAACACAGAGGTCACTGCGAACAGGAACCAGAGATAGGAATGATACCGGGGTCTGGAGAAGAAGGACTCCGAGAACTCCAGGATCAGGGCGAGTCCCAGCAGCACCAGGATGATGTAGACGTCCAGATACAGGTAGTCGGCCAGGGCCAGGATCGTTACGCTGGCGAACATCCAGACCGTGAGTGCCAGTGCGGCAATTCCCCTCTTCTCCATGCCTGTGCTCTACTTACACAGTCCTCATTATTAAAGATATTGCGGGCGGAGGCCCCGCATCTGCGGGTTGTCCCGATGGTGGAAAAGCATTTTGGCCCGCCCCGTGCAATACTCCAAGAAGGTACTGCCGTGATCACCATCGTCCTTGGCACCCGCCCCGAGATCATCAAGCTCTCGCCGATCATCCGGGCCTGCGAACAGCGGGGGGCCGACTACCGCGTGCTGCACACCGGACAGCACTACTCCCCGGAGATGGACCGCATCTTCTTCGACGAGCTCGAGCTGCCGCCGCCTGCCGTGAACCTGGACGTGGGCTCCGCCAGCCACGCGGTCCAGACGGGAAGGATCATGGGCGGCGTCGAGGATGTGCTGCTGCGGGAGCGGGCGGATGCCGTCCTCGTCCAGGGCGACACGAATACCGTGCTCGCCGCCAGCCTTGCGGCAGCGAAGCTGCACATACCGGTCGGGCACGTGGAGGCCGGGCTGCGGAGCTTCGATCGCCGCATGCCGGAGGAGATCAACCGCGTGGTGGCCGACCACGTGGCCGACCTGCTCTTTGCCCCGACAGAGACCGCCCGGCGGCACCTCCTCGCCGAGGGGATCCCGGATGCACGGATCGCCGTTGTGGGGAACACGATCGTGGATGCAGTCCGCCAGAACCGGGAGATCTCGGATCGCAGGGTGCGGGTGCTGGGGCCTCTCGGCCTCGAACGCGGGAAGTATATCCTCACGACTGCCCACCGCGAGGAGAACGTGGACGAGCGGGTCCGCCTGGAGGGAATCCTGACGGGTCTCCGGGCGGTGCAGCAGAGGCTGGATCTTCCCGTCGTCTTCCCGGTCCACCCCCGCACGACGAGCCGCATGCAGCGGTTCGGGATCGGGGCGGACGGGCTCATGGCCATACCTCCGCTCGGATTCCTGGAGTTCCTGCAGCTCGAGGCGAATGCCCGGCTCGTCTTCACGGATTCCGGGGGGGTGCAGGAAGAGACCTGTATCCTGGGCGTGCCCTGCGTCACCCTGCGGGAGAACACGGAACGGCCCGAGACGGTGGACGTGGGCGCGAACATGCTGGCCGGAACCGATCCGGACCGCATCCTGGCCGCGGCGGAGGAGATGCTGGCGCGGCGGCGGGGCTGGGAGAATCCCTTCGGCGACGGACGGGCAGGAGAGCGGATCCTGGACCGCACGCTGCTCCTGTAGGGAACGGTTCCGGAACGGGAATCGAGCCGTACTGCCGCCGATTGCAGTCTACCGCCACTGGGAGAAGGCGAGCATCAGGATCACCACCAGGAGGGAGGCGAGGGCCATGAGCAGGATGAGGTTGGCGGTGAACCAGGTGGCGGCGTCGTCCACGATCTCCTCCGCCACCGCGATAGGGGAGTGGCTGTCCGGGATGGAGGACGGGACGGATCGGGCCTTCACGGCGACCAGCCCGAAGGAGGAGAGTCCGTCGGGGGACTGCGCCTCAAAGAGCGGATCCCCCCTCGGGTTCAGGCCCGTGTAGGTGGTCTGGAGGATATCCGCCCCGCTCCCGGATATCCGGACGATCTTGATGCTGCTGATCCCGCCGCGCCCGTCGACCCAGGCGGCGGGGATGCTCATGCGGATAGCGGCCGGACCGTGTCGGGTGGTGTTGCTCTCGGCGACGTCTGCCGTGTAGCCGACGGCGATGAGATCGAGGTTGCTCCGGTCGGCGGCCCGCTGGAGCGTCTCTGTATCCCCTCCCTCGCGAAGCACCACCTGAACGGTGGTGTTCACCGGCATCTGCTCGAACCAGGCCTCGAACCACATCTCCACCACGCCGCAGCTCAGGTTGGCGTACTGCGGCCCGCCCGTCAGCCGCAGACTCCTGAAATCGCCCGTGATATTCCGAGCCGTCTGCTGGACGTTGCCGCAGCCGATCGTCAGCACCGCCGCCTCCCGGGCGATGACGATCGAATCCTCGGCGACCGACACCATGTACTGGGCGCCCCGGGCCTTCAGGCGGTCCACCGTCAGGGCATTCTTCCCGCTGACCGTCACACCCGGTACGCTGACCACGTAGGTCACCGGGACGCCCTGCAGGGTGGTGAAGACGGGAGGCTTGGAGGGTGCCGCCGTCACCGACGGTGCCGGAGTCTCTCGATGCGACCCCGTTACCCGCCGCTCGACCAGCTCCTCGCCGTTGCGGGTGACGATGGCGGTCAGGTCGCCGCCCGATCCTTCGTCCAGCTTGAACCGGATCGGGTCGCCATCGCTCGTCTGCAGGACGCCGGAGATCGTCAGGGAGAGGCGTGCGTTCCCCTCCTGGGGCAGGGGATCCTGCCCGAGAAGGTGGAGAATAGCATACTCGCCGCCCACGGTCGCGAGGGGATCGGTTACTCCCTCTGCCGAACCCGGGAACTGCCGGATCCAGAGCCCGTCGCCCTGCTGCATCTCGTAGCGGATGCTCCGAAATCCTGTTCCCGACGCCGTAACGCAGCCGTTCGAGAGGCTGAACGGGAGGTGCACGCCGGAGAGGTTGAGGGCGGCGACAGCACCCGGGGGAATGCCGACTGCGGAGAACGTGACGTTCACCGAATCGCCGTGCGCGATCCCGTTCAGCGGCAGCACTATCTCCTCTCCCGGGGACGCTCCCGCCGGGCCGGCAGCGGATGCCGCGGCAGCCATGAGGAGTATGAGGAGGAGGGAGAGCCCTGCTCCCATCCGCGTGTATGCCATCCCATCTAGCGGTAGGTCAGCAGACTGAATAAACTATCGTACATGCAGCGCTATCCGCCCCCGCACTGTCCCATTCACCCCGCGGACCCTTCCACCTCCCGTCCGAGACCGTGGCTGGAGGGGCTGGACCGCCCCTGCAGCGGGGCAGGGCGGCGGGATGCCGAGAACCTTCAAGGAGTCGTGAGCGGAGAGGCTTGGTATTCTTAGGATGGGCAGACGGCCCTTCTCCATCGGGGATCCCATCGCGGTATCGCCCTGTCTCGGGCCTCACAGTACCCCCGCCAGGGGTCGGAACGGCTCGGCTATCTGAATATCATACCTCTCCGGTCCTCTGCGTCCCTCCCACGGGCCATCCCTGCCTGGTGCGATAGGTACTGCTCGGGGAAGACGGGGGGCGACGTGCAAGTCCTGGGGGCGTGGTCGCACTTCTGCATCCAAGACCAGGCCCTATCCTATGCGGGGGTGGGGGTAATTGGGGGAGGGTGGTGCGCCCCCCCTCCCCCAACGGGCCCCTCTCCTCCTGCGGTGCGATAGGGGGTGTACTCGGAGAGCAGAGACGGAAGGTGCCGGTGGCATGTGCACGGGAGGTCTACACGGACTCGGAGGCGGTGCAGGAGGGTTGGAGATGCCGTATGCATCGCATGACCGAACCTCTGGATGGTGGAGAGCCGACCCTGCCTCCAGATGATAAAAAGATTCGGCTCAGAAGAACTCTCCGGCATACTTTTGCACCTATCCCGTGGATAACCCATCGATGAGCTGGATGCTCCCCTCCCCGCAGCCCGTTCCGGGCTGCCCCCTCCCCTCGGAGAGGGGAGGGGCCTGGTGCGATAGGCCTGGATGGTGAATAGAAGCTTCTCCATCGCACGTCGGGGTGGGAGGGGCGAGCACTCCCCCTGGGAATGCCAGAGAGCCGTCAACCCCGATGCGGATTTCGACAGGACCAAGATTATCAATGGATAGCCCGAAGCAGGAGAGGTCCCCGCTTCGGGGCAGAAGGGCGAGCGTGACACTCTGCCGCAATTGCTCTCTTTCGGCCAAAAAAATAGCCGCGGTATCGGTCCTGCAGGTCACCGGGAGACGATACCGCTCGGAGGGGGGGGCGCCACCCCTTCGACGGCGTCTCGGGATAGCCTGTGCGATCTAGTGGTGGGACGAGGCGGTCGCCTGACCCGGAGGGGATTTGGAGAGGGGCGTGCCCATGATGTCGAGCTGCCCCAGACCGGGGATGCCGACCTCCACTCTCCCGTTCGAGGACTTCACCAGTTCGCAGATCCGCAGATTCTGCAGTCCCTCCTGGGGGGAGATCGGGAATGGCGTGCCGTTCTTCACGCACTGCAGGAACGTCTCCAGTTCGAGTTTGAGAGGCTCGACCTTGTTGACCTGGAGCTTCTCGATGATATTCTCCTGGAGGTAGCGGGCGCTCTCGAGGCGATAGCGATCGGGTTTCCAGTAGACGAAGAGCTCCTGGCTCATGAAGTCCCCTTCGATGGTGCTCTCCTCTTCCTCGATGTAGATGGAGCGGATCTTCTTCGAGGCCTTGCGGCTGGCGGAGAGGTAGACGGGTACCCCGCTCATGGTGAAGAGCGCGCTGCGGACGTCGTCGTTTCCCTGGCTGTGGACTATGAAGCGCCCGTTGGCGAACAGCGAGAAGATGATGTCGATATCGTGGATCATGAGGTCTTCCACGACCGAGGTCCCCTGGATGCGGGCAGAGGCCGGGTTGTGCCGTTTCGCCTCCACGTAAAGCGGTTTTTTGACGATCCTCCGGATCTCCCTGACGATCGGGTTGAACCGCTCCAGGTGCCCCACCCCGACGACGAGGTCGTCGGGGATGTCGCGGACGAGCGCCTCCGCCTCCTCGGCGGTGCCGCACATGGGCTTCTCGATGAGCATGTGCACCCGCCGCTCGATGCACTTCCGTGCGATATCGTAGTGGAACGGCGTGGGAACCGCGATGCTCACCGCATCCGCATGCCCGAGCAGATCCTCCAGGGACGGACTGACGGAGACGCCCAGCGACCGCCCCACCTCCTCCGCCGCCCGCGTGTTCACGTCATAGACGAACACGGTCCCAACGGACTTCAGCTCGGAGTAGACACGGGCATGGTTCCGCCCCATGGTGCCGGTGCCGATAACCCCTACATCCATACTCGTGTTCCCCTGTGCTCGTGGGCTATCCTCTTGCTTTCCGCTTCGGCGACGCCGCATCTGCCCGGATTACGGGGAGCACGGTCGCAAGCCATGCGGGCAATCGAGGGAGTATTGCGGAGGCTCGTTTCGCGGGTGCGCACCGTAGACCGGACGACGGTATCTGCAACCGGGAAAAAATGGGTATTAACCGATGTTCTCAGCATTCCGTACATAAAATCACCCCACGCATGAGAGCGTCTCATATCGTGTCAATCAAGCGGGTGACAGATGCACCTTTACGTTAATAAAGGTTGCCCCCATGCCGAAGGTGTCAACCATGCTAATGGGCTTTAAATAGCGTATGCTCGATTTTTTTCCCGAACATCCTGCCAATACTTCCTTTAACGGCATCCAAAAGTGCCGCGATTCGGTTATCGCCAGCCGATCCCTCTTTCCGACGGTGTGGCGTGCTGTTCTCCGCTTTGCCGGGCTCCACGGCCGGGGAGCCTCTTCAGGGGGGTGGATTGCCGTTCAGTACCTGCCGCAGGGCCCGCAGGGGCTGGATATCGGTCCACCAGCAGGGACCGGCGATCGCCGTGCGTATCAGGATGGCGGCCAGCACGGCCAGAATGCCGACGATCAGCGTCTCCTGGCTGGCCAGGCCAAACCAGTCCCGGGTCTCCGGCAGGATGCCGATGCCCTGGGTGGCCTCCGAGAGTGGCCAGAGGCTGGCATATCCCCGGGTGTAGACCAGGGCATCCTCGAAGAGGTGTGCGGCAAATCCGATGGCGGCAAAGATGAGGGCGTCTATGAACCGCACGCCCAGCGGGTGCAGGACGAACGCGACGGCGATCGCGTAGATTGCCATCACCCCGATGTTGTGGAAGTCCCCGTGGCTTATCCGGCTGCCATGAAACAGGACGGTGAATCCCAGAGACCGCAGTGCGATGTGTGCGATCAGGTCGATATCGGGGGCAAAGGCGCTGATCACGATGATCCATGCGGGATCCCGGCCGGTATACCGCTGGTAGAGCATGCCGGCCAGGATGGCGATGGCGATGGAGTAGATCAGGTGTTCGATGAACATCTCCGTCCCTTCCCCGGAACGCGGGAGCGGGCATCCACTGCTGGAATGCGGATCGCCTCCCGCGGATTCTGTCTCTCATACTGGATTCTGTTCTCTAATAAGGGCTTCTGCGGCGGCATCCGATACGCAATCCTCGACGTCGCCTCTCACACCCGAAATCCCCTGGTCCGGGGGAGGCCCCGAAAGGTTTAATTAATAGCAGTCGTTCAAGTTGCACCCTGTGAGACAGAGACCAGCCAGGGATCCTGCGTTCAGGTGGCGATTCGAGGAGCGCCCCGATACGAACTGCTGTGGCATTCCGCTGGAGCGGAGGTGCCCGGCGGTGCGGGAGGGAGCGCCGTGAAGATCGTCTGCGCCATCCCCCCCCGTCCGCCCATGATCTACTTTGTCAACCGCATTCACGAGCGCTACCCGGTCTCCCTGGTCGTGCTGGAGTCCCCTCCGCCCGTCGGTTCCCTCCGCCGGAACTATAGCCAGAAGGGGCTGGGTGCCATTCCGGAGATCCTCCAGGGGATCCTGGACGACCGCCTGAACAGGGCTCGATACATTCGGGAGTACACGAAGTTCTTCGGGGATCGCTGGAGGGCGATCCATCCCGACATTCCCGTTCTGCACTGTGACAGCGTCAATGCGCCGGCGGTGTACGAGCGGCTGAAGCGCGAGTCCCCCTTCCTGCTGCTGGATCACGGTACCTCGATCATCCAGGATGCCACGCTGGATCTCGCCGACCTTGCCCTCAACCTCCACTGGGGCCTGAGCCCCTACTACCGGGGAACCCGGGGGACGCACTGGGCCCTGATCAACTGGGATCCCCTCAACATCGGGGTGACCGTGCACCGCCTGAACCATGTGATCGACGGCGGGGAGATCCTCGCCCAGCAGCGGGCGCAGCTCCGGGGGGACGAGACAGTGAACGCGATCAACATGCAGCTGACCTACCTCGGGACCGAGCTGATGCTCCAGGCCCTCGACAAGGTCAGGGACGGCGAGCCCCTGCGGTTCTTCCCCCAGGATCTCTCCCGGGGTTTCCTCACCTCCAGGCAGCAGTGGAACCTGGCACTCAAGCGGCAGGTGGACCATATCGAGAAGAGCGGTACGCTTCGCAAGATGCTGGAGCAGCCGGCCCGCAGGGAGCGCCTTCCCATCGTAGAGCTGCGGTAAGGGTCGCGGCGACTGCCCGTCGATGCCCGTTTTCCCGTCGCCCGTTCTCTCCGATGCCTGCTCTAAACGCGCATAGCAACGGAGAAAGGAAGCAGGCGGAGGCGACCCGTCTCTCTGAACCCGCCCGGGGGGTAGGGAGAGCGATGAACAGCTCGATGTGCTGCTCGACTTCCGCGTGGCGTCCTCTCGCGCGAACGGTGCCAGATCCTGGGGCGTCGGGGGGGATGCGCCGCACAATTCCGTATACCTGTACAGTCCCGGACAAAAGGGGCGCAATAAAACTGAAAGTATTTATAGTGCCGATTCTACATTTCGATCTTGTAGGGGGTTATATGGGATTTTTCGAATCGATCCGGGGAATGTTCGGCAGCCGTCCCGAACCTGCACCTGCCGCACCGGCCGCAGCGCCGCCGGCACGACCGCCACGGTCGTTCCTGAACGGCAGGGATGTCGAGTCCTGGAACAACGTCGGCCGTCTCTACCAGAAGCAGGGGATGTACGAGAAGGCGATCCAGGAGTACGACCGCATCCTGGCAAAGGACCCGGAGGACCGGGAGGTCCTTTCCTGGAAGGCGGAGTCGCTCCGAAGGCTCGGGAAGGCCAAAGAGGCCGAGACTGCCGAGAAGCAGGCGAAGGGAATGCAGTAGAAGGCGGCTAACCAATCGAAGAGCTCCAGGGCAGCTGCTTGAGCCGCCCTCATCTGTTTTTTTTCGGCTGCCGGGCCCGGTTTTTACCGACGGGAATTCCCCAATGTGACGCCAGCACCAGGATTCCTTTCCGGGGAGAGCTGCTGTCCGGTCACCGGGGTGAGAATCTACGCACGGGGCAAGCTACTGCCGTCACCCCCTCCCTCTTCGAAGCCTCGCCCGCTGTTGCGATAAGGCCTGTACAGAGGAAAGCGATGACCGGCTCAATGTCTCCGGAGAGGATTCCCCCTGGGTGTCCCCGAGCAGGCCCCGATCGCCGGGTTTGGAAGGGGAAGGCATGGGGACGCCAGCTCCTGAATGCATCGTATGCAGGTGGGGGTAGAATCCTCCCCTTCGCGACCCCCGCAGGTGCGATTGGAACAATGTCTGTGAGCGGGTATTCTCTCCAGCCAACCGCCACCATCCTCCCGAAGTCCTGCAGAATCGAGTTTCCCGGATTGGGGAGGATGATCGGTGGGGGCGTATCCTATGAGTGCATCCCCTCGTAGTGCGATAGGGCCCGTCCATGCGGGATAGAGGCAGGATGGTGTAGCATAGGTCGGGAGGGTATAGCATAGAATACGGTGGGGCTGGCAGGATTGGAGGATGGCCGGACACCAGATCGCCGGGGCCGGGTAGCTGTTTTAGCCATCCAGGGATGGCCCCCTTGGGATGCGGGACCGACGCCTCGTCGGATGGCTGTCACGGTCCTCGGTGCCGCAATGCGGTATCTCGCTCACGGGATCGGAGCGATGCAAAAAGGGACGAACCTCGTGATAGAAGGGCGGCCGGCATCGAGGGCACGGCAGGGAGATCCCTTCCCGACCGGAGCCCGAGGAGCAGAACGACCGGACATGCCCGCAGGAGGTGTCGACAATACGGTAAAAATCGGTTACTAAAGAGCGGGGAGAGTTCGAGAACACTTTCGCCCCGCCCACTGGGATGTTTTTATCGGGCGGCGATGAGTATTGTTCATGCCACGGACCCGGTCCACCCCCCGGGTCCCGTCTCCGGCGGAATCCCCGGATCCATCCATGCCCGCCGGGGCAGCCTGGCATACCTCCTAAACCCTCTTTTATGCCACCCCTGCCGGAAAGCTTATGACCCCCGGGTGATAAGGGGCCCACCCGTTCGGGCAAATCCGAATAGGAGAAGATCATGGGAGCAGGACACATGGGCCACATGGGCCATTACATGGGAAGCGGTGCGCAGGGATACCTGATCGATGCGATGTGGAAGCAGTTGTCGGAAGATCAGGTGCGCACCCTCCTCACGCGGATGCTGGACGAGAAGATCATGAAGAAGGAGCAGATGATACAGACGATGCAGCACAAGCTGGAGACCTACAGGATGGCCCGGCAGATGCTGGAGCAGAAGTGAGCGGGAGGGATCTATCGGCAGTTTCCTGGTCCGCATGTCGCCGCAGATATGACGGACCAGTAACCGTTCCCTTCGATTTTTTTTAATAGCTTCAAAAAACGAGTGAATCCAACCTTTAATGCGAGTTGGTATACACTAGAGGACGACAATAATTTGCTTTCAGGTTTACTATTCGCGGTTCGCTCTGGCGATTTACCCTGGATTACGCTGTTAACGAGAAA
>JAXDAH010000010.1:0-11697 GCA_034679905.1 Methanomicrobiales archaeon
TTCGGCCAGGGCGGACTCCACGCCGCCGATCCCGCCGGGAGCGACCTGGGTGGTGCCCGGCGGGAGGGCGGCGAGCTGGTCGTTCTCGTGGGTTCCGACCACGGCATCCCACAGGAGTGCTCCGCTGCTCCGGTTGAACGCATACACGCGCCCCGTCTTACCGGATCCGACGACGATATCCTGCTCCAGTCCGTTGACCGTCGCCCGGGCCAGGATCGGCGGGATGGCGATGCCGTAGTTGAAGAGGTCGTGAGGGTGCACCTGTGTATACCACCGCAGCCGGCCATCCGCGGTTCCGATGGCCAGCATGCTGTTGGTGTAGAGGTTCGGGCCGGGTCGGCTGGCCCCGTTCGGGAACTCTTCCGTTCCCGGTGCCGGCCCGGGGTTGGCGATGCCCCAGAAGAGAGTGCCGGTGGCAGGGTCGAGCGCCGGGGGCTGGTAGGTTCCTCCGCCGAAGTTCACTTCCGGATTGCCCCAGATATCAGCGGAATCGACGGTGCTGAAGTTCCACTGGACCTCCCCGGTATCCGAGTTCAGGGCGTAGAGCACGCCGACGCCTCCCCCCGGGTCCGCCGGCACGCCCTCTCCGCCGGCCACCGTCGATGCGAACACCGAGCCGTTATAGAGGAGGGGCTGGATGGTGATGGTGACCGTCTCCCGCTCCGAGAGCCGGGTCGACCAGACCTCCCCGCCCGAACGGGCGTCCAGGGCTGTCAGGTTGTAGCGGTCCGCTGCGGCGAAGATCCTGCCCCAGCCGACCGCGAGGCCGTTCGGGCCCGGGACGGATACGTTGTTCCTCCGCTCCCAGTCCAGGGTGCCGTTCTCCTGGTGCAGCACGGTGATATCGTTGTTCAGGTCCTGGAAGTAGACCCTGTCGTTCAGGATGAGGGGATTGGTCACCACGCCCTCTGGCACGGGATAGGTCCAGGCGATCGCCAGGCTCTCCACGGTGCTCGAGTTGATGGCAGAGGTGTTCGTGGCCCTCGTGTTGCTGTAGTCCCCGTTGGGGAGAGGCCAGGCGTCTGCATGCGCCACTACTTCCGGGGGAGCCCCCTCTGCCCCTGGAAAAATGGTAGTCTTCAGGCTACTGTCGTTTGTGAGTTCTTCCTGGGCTCCCACGCCCGTGAGGAGGAGAAGACACCCGATAACCAGGGAAACCGCCAATAGGATGAATATCTCTCTCATATCTGCGCAGAGATACCAGCAGGCGGGATAAACTTTCCGCTGGGTAGCAGCATATCTCTTTCAAGCGGCACAGTGCCTTGAAGCCCTCTACCTATAGGATCGATCGGGGGAATTCAACGTGTGGTAACGCGGAATCCCTGCCCCGGTGCTCTCGTACAATCACCCCCGTTTCGGAAACGCTACTCCTGGCCGCTTCCCGATGAACGAGCGATCGATGTTCGCCGCCATGCGCAGCGCCGTGAGCACGGGGATGCCGAGCGCCAGCTGATCGGGCGGGAGCGCCCAGTTGGTGGTGGGATCCTGCGGGCCCAGGAAGACCGTATCCTTCGGCGCCTTCTCCGCCATGCCGGCGGGATAGGTGATGAAGGTGGCGCACGACGGGCCCCAGGGGACGATCACGGGGGAGAAGGGGTCCTCGCGGTCGAAGTGCGCCAGCGCCGCCAGGTTGCGGATCGCCTGGGCGTCCCCGAAGCAGCAGATGGAGCGGATGCCCGGGTGCCGCTCGCCGAGCGCCTCGCAGGGCTGGATCACGATGTACTTCCCCGGCGGCGTGACCGTTCCCACCGCCCGGAAGTTCTTATCGACCAGTTCGGGGCTCTCCTTGAGATACTCCGCGGCCCCGCCGCGGATGTCCGCCCGTCCCGTGGACACGAAGTAGCGGATATACTCCGGGGCCTCGCCATAGCCCATGTGGGTGATCCCGCCGGGGCAGCACCCCTCCCGCTCATCGCCGCCCAAGTAGATGGCAGGGATGTCGGCGGTCGCCATCCGGTACATCGCCGCTGCGATGCAGCGGTTCACCCGGGCGAGGTGCACGGCCCCTTCGGGCACGTTCTCGGAGCCGTAGATGCAGAGAGGTTTTGCGGTGAGGCGGAATGCCGACGCCAGCCGCCGTCCCACGTCCTGAATGGTCGTTCTGGTCATGCCGAGCTACCCTGGGCCGCGGAGGGAAAAATGCTTTTGGATATGCGGGCGCTGCCGAGGATTGAGGATGGGCGTTTCAGCGCCGCTCGCCCATGGACCGCTGGCCATGCAGAGCCGGCCCCGTCGGGGGCGCATTCATACCGCGGGACGCGATTCCCGCCTCCTCGTGCATACGGACATCTGCGGTGACGGAAAGAATTCCGGTCGGCCTTGGGTAAACGTTGGGGACATCGCCATTTGGGGATAGGTCGCCGTTGAAACGCTCTATTGTGTCCGGCCCCGTGGATGACAGCCCGTTTTGCCCAGGAGTGGTTGCTGTTGGGCTGTCCCTGTATGGCGCCCTGCTGTGCCGAGATCGGCGGCATCCTTCCGACTGAATGGAGGCCCCATATACGTTTCGGTTATGGCGTCTGCGCAGAATGGACGCATCAGGAAAGAAGCCGATATTTTTATCCCTTTATTCTATCAACAAATATTAATTCATTTTTATTATTTTTTAGTAATATTTATAATGCTATTCTCGATACAGCTGTGTACAGCAGTACGATATCCAGGAGAGACTAGAAATGGCGTTCATGGACGGCATCACCTGCATCTGCGACAACGGAAAGAGGCTCGAAGACCACCGCCCCATCGTGGGGGATGCGGTGATGGCGGAGATCTACCGCAAAGCAGAGCCCCTCCGCGGCAAGAGCATCATTCACGTCAACTCCACCTACCAGAGCGGCGGGGTGGCGGAGATGATCCTCTCTCTCGTTCCCCTCCTGAACGATGCCGGGATTCACACCGAGTGGAAGATCCTGACTGGCTGCGGGGACTTCTTCAACATCACCAAGAGCTTCCATAACGGGCTGCAGGGCGAGGCGATCCCGCTCACGGATGCGGAGAGGCGGCTCTACATCCACACGAACGAGGAGTTCTCCCGGCTCCTTCCGATCGACTGCGACTGCGTGGTCGTCCACGATCCCCAGCCGCTGCCCCTGATCCAGTTTTACGAGAAGAGACAGCCCTGGATCTGGCGCTGCCACGTGGATCTCTCCAACCCCCAGATGCACCTCTGGGACTTTCTGCAGGAGTACGTCCTGAAGTACGACCGGATGGTCATCTCCCACGAGCAGTATCGTCGCGAGAACCTGCCGCTTCCGCAGCGGATCTGCCACCCGGCCATCGATCCCCTCTCCGACAAGAACCGGGACCTGACCGAGGAGGAGGTGGCGGCGATCCTCCAGGAGTTCAATGTGCCGACGGACAAACCCCTGATCACCCAGATATCGCGGTTCGACAAGTGGAAGGATCCCGAGGGCGTGGTCGATGTCTTCCGCCGCGTGCGGGAGAAGGTGGACTGCCGCCTGGTGCTCTGCGGGAGCATGGCGCCCGACGACCCGGAGGGATGGACGATCTACCGCGGTGTCGAGGAGAAGGCCCGGGACCTGCTGGAGAGCGGGGACGTCCTCCTGATCACCGTCGAGAACAACCTGCTCGTAAACGCCCTCCAGCGGGCGTCCGCCGTGATCCTCCAGAAGTCCCTGCGGGAGGGATTCGGGCTCACCGTCACCGAGGCGCTCTGGAAGGGCAAGCCGGTCGTCAGTTCGAGGGTGGGCGGCATCCGCCTCCAGATCCAGGACGGCGTGAGCGGATTCCTGCTGGAGCCGACGGATACGGAAGGATTTGCGTCGAGGGTCGTGCAGATCCTCCAGGATCCGGCGCTCGCGGAGCGGCTCGGGCGGAACGGGAAGGAGTACGTGCGCGAGCACTTCCTCATCACCCGCAAGCTCCTGGACTACCTGGATATGCTGAACGAGGAGCTCGGGCGTCCGCAGGAAGCCTGCACCTGACCCTCTCGCCAATTTTTTCCCTCCACGCATCCTTCCATGATGGGTGGCGGTTCGCCCGACACTCCCTTTTTCTCGCCCGCTCTCCTGTGGTCTCTCCTGCCGGCGCCAGGCGATACAGGGATCGGTGCAGATCCGTTTCCCCTCCCCTGGAGGATATCGCACTGCAGGGGTGGGGGTTTGGGGGGAGGGGGCGGCACCCCCTCCCCCAATTGCCCCCTCGCCCACGGGTGCGATAGGAGCGGACGGGGTGGCACGGACACCGGGATGACATGCAGGAGATGGAATCGGCATCCCCCCACGCCGATACGGGGACCTGTCGTACCGGCAGGAGAGCGGCAATAGGAGAGAGGGCAACCCCCCTCCCGCAGGAATGCCGCCAGAATTGCGCTCTTCACTCTGTGCGGGTCGCCGGGGCAGTACGAGAAACATTCTTAACTCTGCCGCCCTCCAGGGAATGTATATGGCCTCCGACGGGATCCTCTTTGTTCTCGGTGCCATTATCGCGGTGGGATTTGCGTACCTCCTCCTCTGCTGGGTGCGGGGCATGGAGATCTACCGCCGGGAGACCTGCCCGAACGTGCTGCGGGCCTTCCTGTACGGGGGAGTCGTTGCCATCCTGGGCGCCCTCGTACTCTCCAGCATCCTGCTCTTTCCCCTGCAGGGGTTCGGGGATGCGATGCCCTTCGACATGACCTTCGTCGGGGTCATCGGTGCGGTCGTCGTGGCGCCGATCTCGGAGGAGCTCGTCAAGGCGACGGGCATCCTGGCGATGCGGTCCCGCCTCACGGAGGTAGAGAACGGTATCGTCTACGGCGCCGCCGTGGGTCTCGGGTTTGCCGCGACGGAGAACATCCTCTACTTCTCTGCCGCCATCACCGCCGCCGGGGCGCTGGGGCTGATCGTGACGGCGATCGTGCGGTCCCTCACCTCCACGTTCCTCCACCTGGGGGCGACGGGGCTGGTGGGATACGGCATCGGGCTCTACTACGGGGCGGGAGGAAGGGCACGGACCTGGGGCATCTACCTCCTGGGTGCCATGGCGGTGCATGCGGCATTCAACCTCTTCGCCAGTGCCCAGGCCTTCGCCGCGACGCTCGAAGGGCAGCTGATCATCGCCCTGCTGGGGCTCCTCGCCGGTCTCGTCCTGACCTGGTCCATCTTCGGCTGGCTGCGGCGGAAGATCCGCACGCTGGACCGGGCGTCGGCGCCGCCGTACCTGCGAGAATCCTGACGCCGACGGGGGAGCCCATCGGCCGTCTCCGGGAACGGCGCACAGCGTACGTCGGCGCAGACCGGGGCTGTCCCGGCAGACCGCTCCCGCGTCCGACCTCCCTGAAACGCCTTCGAACCCCGCGAGCGGCGTCTTCACATCCCCGACCCACAGCATACCCGCCGCTGCGAGGGCTGCTGTACGTTCTGGCCGTGCTCCCGATCGTCGCCGCCCTCCGTGCGAGCCGGCGAGAGCTCTGCCTGCTGCTCATCGCGCTCCTCTGCGTCGCCCCCTATCCCGGGGCGACCCTCTCGGCCCGGATCCGTGCTCTGCACGGGCTCGAGATCGCGACTGCCGGGTCTTCGGCGCGGTGCCGGCGTATCTCCTCTGGGTGAACCCGAAACCGTCCGGATATCCCTCTCCATACCCCGGCTCCCCCCTGCTCGGCGGAGATCGGTGGAATGCAGGAGGGCATCAAAAGGATTAAGCCCCCCTCCAAATACCTCTTCATGGATGCCGGATGGACTCCTGGTCTGGACCTACTGGCTGATCGGGCTGACCCTCGTCACCTACCTCTCGGTCTACATCGTGCGGAACTATCGTGAGTACGCCTTTGCCGCTCTCACCGCTTTCTACGTCATCTATCTCGGGGCCTCCCAGATCCTGGCCACGAGGGTGGTCGTCTTCGACCTGGTGGCGATCGCCTTCTTCGCCCCCGCTGCCGTCTTCGTCTACCCCTTCATCGCCCAGGTGATCGACATGATCAACGAGGTCTACGGCGAGCGGATGGCCCATGTGGCAATCCTGATCGCCTTTGCCACCCAGGTGCTCCTGGTGCTCTTCCTGGCTATAGGAAATAC
Organism: Methanomicrobiales archaeon; assembly: GCA_034679905.1. Classification (GTDB taxonomy): domain Archaea; phylum Halobacteriota; class Methanomicrobia; order Methanomicrobiales; family JACTUA01; genus JASEFH01. The sequence continues at coordinate 6,015 of JAXDAH010000010.1, forward strand.
CCTCACGCCGGCCCCCTACTTCGGCTACGAGGAGGCCTGGCAGAACATCTTTGCCCTCTCCATCCGGATCACGGCGGCGAGCTGGGTGGCGTTCCTGATCACCGCCAACGTCGACGCCTACATCTTCGCCAGCCTGAAGCGGAAGTTTCTGCGGCGGGAGCAGGCGTTTCGCGGCAGCACGCTCGCCAATCCCTATGTCTGGCTCCGCTCCAGCGCGAGCGACGCGGTGAACCTCACGCTCGACTCCTTCATCTTCGTCGTCCTGGCCTTCTACGGCGTGGCTCCGCTGCTCCCGCTGATCGCCGGCCAGATCGTCGCCAAGAACATCGTCGGATTCCTGGACAACCCCTGGTTCGTCTGGTACAAGAGCATGCTGCGGAAGGGGGAGGCGAAGCGCTCCTAGGAACTGCCGATCGCCTCCAGCGCGTCCTCCAGGATGGCGAGCCCCTCATCCACCTCGTGGCGGGCGATGTTCAGGGCGGGGGAGAGCCGCACGATGCGGTCCTGGATCCGGTTGACGATCAGCCCGCGGTCCAGGCATGCCTGCTGGAGTCGTGCTGCCGCCTGCGGGTCGTCGAGCTCCATCGCGACGAGCAGCCCCCGCCCGCGGACGCTCCGGATCCTGCCGGGATAGTCGGCCTGCCAGCGGTGCATGCGGTCGAGGATGATCGAGCCCATTGCCTCCACGTTCCGCGCGATGTTTCGCTCCAGGAGCTCGTTCAGGACCGCATGAGCGACGGCGCAGCCCAGGGGGTTGCCGCAGTAGGTGCCTCCGTGGTCGCCTCTCCCGAGCTGTGCGGCCACCGTCTCGGTGAGGGCGAAGGCGGCGAAGGGGAACCCGCCGGCGATCCCCTTGCCCATGGTAAGGAAGTCCGGCTCCACCTGGTGCCCGCTGATGGCAAAGAGGGGGCCCGTGCGGCAGAATCCCGTCTGGATCTCGTCCACGATCAGCAGGCTCCCGTTCTCGTGGCAGAGCACCGACATCTCCTCTAGGTAGCCCTCCGAGGGGACGTTCACCCCGCCCTCCCCCTGGATGGGCTCGACGATCACCGCCGCGACGTCCCCGTCGAGCGCCTCCGCCAGGGCGGCCGGATCGTCGTAGGGGATGAAGCGGAAGTTCGGCATCCGTGGCTGGTACCTGTCGCGGTGCTTCGACTGTCCGGTCGCGGACGCGGTGCCGATCGTCCTCCCGTGGAAGCTCTGCTGGGTGGAGATGACGTCGGTCCTGTCCGTGACCTTCCGGGCCAGCTTGATGGCGGCGTCGTTCGCCTCCGCTCCGCTGTTGCAGAAGAAGATGCGGGTGAGGGGAGGCGGCAGCAGCGGCACCATCCGGGATAGGAGCCGGGCCCGCATTGGCGAGTAGGTGAGCCCGGAGTTGGGATTCTGGAGGATCTTCTTCCCCTGCTCCACGAGAGCGGCGTAGATCGGCGGCGGAGCGTGCCCGAGGCAGGTGACGCCCCAGCCGGCGGTGAAGTCCAGATACTGTCTCCCGTTCTCGTCCCAGACGTGGACCCCTTCGCCCCGCTCGATCGCGATCGGGAGCTTGGCGGCGAAGGGCGGCATGTGGCGATCCTCGATCGCCATGGTGGATGCTGCATCTTCCATACGGCTTCCAGTTCTCCCTGCACCAGAAGGGGCCGCTCCTGCCCTCTACCAGGCGTTCCCTGCGGCTCCGCTCTCCGTGCAGGATCGTACAATCGACCTGCAGCTATTTAAGGCCCTATCGAACCCGCCGGGGCAGGTGTACGCGCCCATTCCGGATTATCCGGTTCCCGGGGCTATCCCGGGATCGTTCTCATGCCGGATGACTGCCGCACTACGATTCGGAGCCGGGGCGGAGACCGGCGCCCCATGGAGTGCAACGGGATATGGAAAGCGGGTGGAACACGCGTAGCCGGGTCGGCGGGGCTTCGAATGCCGGCATCCGCTCGACACCGGAGGGCAGGATCATCGCACGCAGGCGTGGGGGTGCGCCCCCTCATGGTGGCGGGCTGATACCTGGAGAGGGGGGTGTGGCGGGAGGGGCCAATCTCGAACTCGGCCCCTCCGTACGGATTGCGAGTGGATCTCGTATACTGTACCGACGCGGCCAGCTCCGGGAGCAGATACATCTCTCCCCGCAACGGGAGAGTTCAACTGCATGCCCTCACAACCGTCCTGCCGTATGGCGACAGCATTGCTATAAGCAGACTTCGACGGCTCCTGTTCCCCGATCTGGACCATTCCTGCCTTATTTTATAAAGAATCGAATTCTGGAAAGTATTTATGCAGATATGGCAGAATTCATGTACCTTTGGGGATGGAGATCGGGGCGCTCCCGCTCCGGGACGGATCTCCAGACGCAGTTCAAAGCCAACAGGACAAGAGTGTGAACCGATGCCGACATTTACATGCAACCACGAGGGTACAGGATTTGCATCCGCCAGACCGTACGTGCTCCATATGCGGAAGATGGACTGCTCAACACCGCTCTGCTTCGTTTGCGGGCGCATCATGACGCGCGTGGCAGACGATACGGTTTCTCAGCCGAAGATCATCGTGCAGTAACCGACAGAAGCACGGTTTCTGGAGATTTCGCACAACGGCGCCGGCAGAGGATGGCACGGCGCTTCGCCTTTTTTTCAGGCATCCGATCTCTCTATGCCGCTCCTGTATAGACGGCAGCAGGAGCACCGCTCCGCTGTCTGCGGATGCGATACGGGGGATGGATCGGGACCCGCGTCCAGCCCCGCTTCGCCCCGTCGTGCCCTGTGCGGGCCGGGACTGAGACGGATGGGCGTGCATTACTCGACCAGGCGCTCGCGGTCTGCACTGCGGTAAAAGGTCACCCTGCCGCACTTCTCGCAGTCAACGGGGATGGTCTGGATCCTTCGAACGCAGCGATCGACGACGGACTTCTGAACCGCCCTTGAAGCGCGGCAGAACCGACAGGTGGCAATGTAACTCGGACTACTCTCCATTAGCTTCCCCTCCAGGCAGAGCGCACATAGCGCATCGCTCCACCCAGGATCCGGGTCGGGGTTACAGAAATATTTTGCTAAATATAATACTGTGAGTATGAATCGGGGTTCAGTTGCAACACCAGCAGCATCTCTTCCGTGCATGCGGATGCCCCTGCACGCCCGGGACGGGGCATCGGAACTGTGAAGATCTCCTTTCTCCCCATTCTTCCAGCGCAGCATCCCCCTATCCGCTGCCGGGCGACTGGAAAGGAAGATTTTTCGCCGTCGGAGGAAAAATGTACCGGATGGAAGAGCGCTTGAAGTCGATGCTGTTCATTGCGGTGGGGGCGGGGCTTGTCCTGCTGGCGGGCATCAACCCGGTGGGTTACTTTCTCATCCTGATAGGGCTCGGGGCCCTGCTCGGCCTCTACCGCATGGAGGAGCTCCGCCTGCATTCCCGCCGCGGACTGATGTGGATTGCCCTCGGGATCGCGGGGGCGGTTCTGCTCTATGGCGCCTCGATCTGGATTATCCTGATGATCGCAGCCGGGGCGGGGGCATCCTGAGACGGCTCCTGTATCTTTCGGGACGAATGCCCGGAGACGCCCGGGTCGGCAGGCGCCCGCCTACTTTCTGGTATTGAAGAACTCCAGGAACCAGCGTACGAACTCCATCAGCTGCCGCATGTCGGCGGGTTTGGTGATGTAGTAGGTCGTGGGATACTGGGTTGCCTGGCTATAGTCCATCTCGTCTTTGGAGCCGGTCAGCACCACCACGGGTATCTTCTTCAGCCGATCGCTCGTCTTGATCTCGTGGAGCACCTCCCGCCCGTCCTTTCGGGGGAGGTTGAGGTCGAGCAGGATCACGTCCGGGAAGGGGGCGGAGGCGTATTTCCCTGTCCTCTCCAGGAACTCCATCGCCTCCACCCCGTCCCCGACGGTGCTCAGGTGATAGTGCATCCTCGACTCCCGGAACGCCTCCTCGATGGATCGCACGTCTCCGGGGTTATCCTCGACGAGAAGAATCTTTTTGGGTATCTCGAGCTGTTCTTTGTTCTCCATGATAGCCTCTAATGTACCGGTACAGAATAAAAAGATTCAGCCCGCACGCCCTCCCAGCAGCAGAGATGGTTGCGGGGATTACCGTATCCCCTACAGCAGGCGTGTCGGAACTCCCCGCCCGGCAGGAGGCGATCTCCCCGTCGCCTCTCACACCGCTGCCGGCAGCGTGAAGTGGAACGCGGTTCCCTTCCCGGGCTCGGACTCGACCCAGATCCGTCCCCCGTGCCGTTCCACGATCCGTTTCACGACGGCGAGCCCGATGCCGGTCCCGGAGTACTTCTCCCGTCCGTGGAGCCGCTGGAAGATGACGAAGATGCGGTCGAAGTACTGGGGCTCGATCCCGATCCCGTTGTCCGCCACCGAGAACCGCACCGTGTCGTCCTGGCGCTGTGCCGCGACGTGAACCCGCGGCGGCACGCCCTCCCGTCGGAACTTGATGCCGTTCCCGATCAGGTTCTGGAAGACCTGGCGGAGCTGGGAGGGATCTGCCAGCACCGCGGGCAGCGGATTGTGCGTGACGACGGCGCCGCTCTCCTCGATCCTCGCTCGGAGTCCCTCGAGGGTGCTGCGGAGGACAGCTTCGCTGTCCGTGCTCTGCGGCTCCCGCCCCCGGGTCGTGATGCGGGAGTACTCCAGCAGATCGGTAATCAGCGCCTGCATCTGTCTTCCCGCATTCACGATGAGAGCGAGGTATTCATCGGCGTCCCGGTCCAGCCTCCCCCGGTAGCGTCTTTCGACGAGCTGGGCGAAGGTCATCGCCGTGCGAACCGGTTCCTGGAGGTCGTGGGAGGCGACGTAAGCGAACTGCTCCAGCTCCTCGTTGGACCGCTTCAGGTCCCGCGCGAGCCTTTTTAGCTCCTCTTCAGCCTGCTTCCGTTCGGTGATGTCGCGGAGGATGGTCTGGACGTACGGAATCCCTTCCTGGTATACGACAGATCCGACAGACTCCACATCGACGGTCCGGCCGTCCATCCGCACGAGTGCCATCTCGACGGGTGGCATATTCCCCGTCTTCGGCGCTGCACCCATGCGATCCCGCACCGCAGCCCGCTGCCCGGGAGGCACGAACTCCAGTATGCTCTTGCCGATGAGGTCCGTCGGTGCGGATGCGCCCAGGAGGTGCAGCGCCGCGGGATTGACGTAGCGAATGACGCACCGCCGCTGCAGCACGACACCGTCCGGGGAGCGCTCCACCAGGACCCGGTAGCGCACCTCCTCCTCCCGCAGGTGCAGGGTCAGGTAGGAGACGACCGATCCGATCGCGATGAACACGAGGGTCCGGCTGGCCGCCGAGATCGCCCCGAACAGGTCGGGGCTGCTGAAGAGGTAGACCAGACCGAGGTAGAGGACTCCCAGCCCCAGTACGATGGAGATGGCGACCTCCCGGCGGGGGAAGCGGTACACGGCGATGATGATCGGCAGGTAGAGGAGGTGCGGGAAGATGATGGTGATGCCGAAGGCGAGACCGAGCACATTCGCGAGGAGCGTGCCGGCGATCGCGACCGCCAGGATGAGCATCCACAGCCGGGTCTGCTCCAGCCCCTGCAGGGCGGCACCGCCGCTCTTCTCTGTGACTGGTAAGCCCGGCTCCCGCTTCATCCGCGGCCTCGCCGTGGGAGCCGCTGCAGCCCGGGATGTGACGCGCTTCGATCCGGGGCGGCGCTGCCTGCACGTGCAGGC
>JAXDAH010000011.1:0-16861 GCA_034679905.1 Methanomicrobiales archaeon
CCTCGCTTCGAGCGCGGAGAGATGCCTCGGAGGGTGCCGGCCACGGTCTTGAGGAGTCCCAACCCTACCACCTATTCGTAAAAGGAGGAATGATGTGTCATGATAAATACTTTGTAGAGATCGGACACAGATCTTGAGGTTGTCGGGCGTTTTTTCAGAATTCGGAAGATGCCGCGCCCTCATACGGAGGCGGCGTATACGGTATCGTGCGGGGAGGCATGCGCCGTTGCCCACGCTGAAGGGGTCACGCTGCACGCATCGAAGGATGAACCCTTGAACCGATCGGTTCGATCCATGCACCGCCAGGATTATGGGAATATATATAAACTGCCGTCGGATTCCTGATCATGACGAAGAGATACAGGCATATCGCGCAGATCGTTCTCGTCAGCCTCCTGCTGCTGAGCTGCACCGCTGCGGCAGCGGCAGCGAGCAACATCTCGATCGCCAAGAGTGTGAGCCCATCCACGGTTTACACCAGCGATGCGGTCACCTGGAAGGTATGCGTAACGAACAACGACTTCTCGACTGCCAACGTCACGGTGAAGGATACACTCTTCGCCGAGAACGGCAGCCCCCTGGACCTCGCATCGGTGTATGCCTCCAACAGTTCAGAATCGGGTGCATTCAACAGCACCAGCGGTGTCTGGACCATCGAAAACCTGGCGGGCAACAGTACCACGACCCTGATCCTCGTCACCCGGTTCGCCGCTGCGGGGAACTACACCAACTGGGCGAACATCACGGAGTGCGACATCCACGACTCGGACACGTCCGACAACAACGCCTCGGCGATGGTAGCGGTAAAGGCGCCGACTGACCTTACCGGACGGATCATCATCAAGCCCGAGACTCTCAACCTGAAGAGCCGAGGCGTCTTCCATGTCTTCGTGAACATCACGGGCGACTATGGGGCGGATGCAATAGACCTGGCAAACAGCAGCCTCACCTGCAATGGCGCTCCGGCCATCGACCTGAAGATCGCCGGCGCCGGGGATGCCGAGAGTGCCTTTGCCCGGATCATCGCCAAGTTCAACCGCCAGGATCTGGTGAACACCAGCGCCGAGAACGCCACGATCGACTGCTCGGGCACGATCGTGGTGGGAAGCGAGGCGATACGGGTCGAGGGGAGCGACGACGTTCGTCTGATCCACGAACAGCGGCAGGCGTCCTTCCTGGACAGGATCCTGAAGTTCCTGGGATTCAAGAAGGACGATCCGCTCCCTGAAGAGACGTCAACGCTGATCTCGACCCTGCCCGAGGGTATAAAGAGTCCCGGCCAGGCCAAGAAGTTCATCGAGACCGCGACGACCTCAGTCCCCGACCCGGATGGCGTCGTAGAGGGATCCGAGGTCCTGCCGCAGGAGAACCCTTCGAACGGCAAGGCCAGAGGACAGCTAAAGCGGGCACAGGCTCAGGAGCAGTGCCGGAACGAGACCTGTGATGGTGTCACTCCCTCCCCTACTCCCCGCGGAAAGGGCTACGCCAAGAAGACTGCTGAAGAGTGAGCAGGCAATACTCTCCCCCACACTTTTCTGAACAATGCGCCTCCGCACCCTCCCGAGCGCTGCGGTAATACCCCGGTTGAACGGCTGCTTCTGTGTCCCCCTCCTTCGGGCGGGCTTTCACAAAGAGTATTAACGCTACAGTTCAATACCCTTGATGCCCTGCCCATGAAGAAGGTGGCCATAACCGTATCGAGAGAGCAGGCGGAGAAACTGGAGCCCTACCTGAAGGATACGCTCTACTCCGTCGAAGAGCACCAGGGGCGGACGCGGATCACGGTCTATGTCCTGGACGAGATGCTCGAGGATATGATCGAGAAGACCTACGATGCCCTGGACGCCGCCAAGGCTACGGGATCGAAGTTCAGCCGTCCCCTATGGACCGGGCTGATCACCCGGATCGAGAAGACGATGGATCCCGCCGACGAGGACATCCTTATTGAGGTCTCGTCGCCGGACTTCGTCATCTCCCCGGCGCTCGAGAAGATGAAGGAGCGCGTACGGATGCTGCGCCAGCCCCGCCCTGACCTGACCATCGAGAAGATGGTCTCGCAGACCGAAGGCTACACTCGGCTGGACAGCCGCACCGTCCTGCTTGCCGGCATTGCCGGCATGGTGGGGCTGATCGGGCTCTTTTTGAACAACATCGGGGTCGTCATCGGCGCCATGCTCCTCGCCCCGCTCCTCGGGCCGATCTACGCCCTCGCCATCCAGGCGGCGATCGGGAGCGTGCAGGATATCGGGAGATGCGTGCGGATCATCGTCCTGCTCCTGGCGATGCTGATCGGAGTGGCCGTGCTCGTGACGTTCAGCTTCTCGCTATTCTTTCCCCTCCCCCTGACCCCGGAGATCGCCGCCCGCATGGACTCGAACGTGATCTACATCGTGATGGCGATCCTGCTCGGGTTCGCCACCATCGTCGCCCTCTCCCGCGGCATTCCCGAGGGGATCGCGGGCGTGGCGATCGCCGCCGCCCTCCTCCCGCCGGCAGTCGTGACGGGAATCGCGCTCGTCATCTACCCGCCCGGAGCCCTGAAGGCCTTCATCCTGACCCTGCAGAACGTCGTGGGGCTGGTTGCCGGAAGCATCCTGGCGGTGATGACGCTGGAGATCGGACCTCGGGATCTCTTCCAGCGGTTCCAGGCACGGCAGGCGCTCTCCCGCATCGTCCTGATCCTGGCCGTCTTCATCGTCCTGCTGACCGGACTCTCCTTCGTGGCTGGATGATCGCCCCCCGGTTCACTCTTCGCCATTCGCTGCCGCACCCAGGACACGGGGCACCGATCGACACCGTGGCGGCACCCGGCACTCGCGATCGCTGTCGGCGTAGCAGGTTAAAAAAGCGCGGACTCAAGAGAGCGTGTATCGAGACAATCGGCATCCAGGGCCGGTCCTGCACTCCGCCCGAGTTGCCGTAAAAAGAGTGCTGGGGTTCTATCCTGAACCCCGTCAGGGCATCTTGTGGTGCTCTTCTTTCCACTGCATCCAGTTCTTGTAGGTGTCCATGTCCCGGCGCTTGAGGACATACTGGACGTCGTGGTCGATCTCGGCGGTGGTCATCCCGGTGTGCGTCGTCCGCTTGATATCCTCCACGATATCGCTGGCCAGCTGTTCGTCAGCGCCGGCCTTCTTCACGGACTCTTTGAGTTTTTCGGGGTTGAACTCCTCGATGCTGCCCGTGCCCTTGGCAATTTTTGTCTCCTGCCAGCTGACCGGCTTCATGCCGGCCGCACCGCCGAACTCTCTTCGGGCCGTCTCGTACATCTTCTCGATCCGCTCCCTCTGCTCGTCGGCAGAGGATTTTCCTGTCTCGTGTGCCATATGTTCATCCCTTCCGTGCTGTTAAATATCCTTCTGCTGGCTGTGCGAGCCATCTTCGGGGACATCCGAACCCCCGTGATATCTGATCGATGCGGTTCGGATCCGCCTGGAGCCGGGTTGTCCGGCCCGGGTAGTGCAAGCCCTTGCCTGCGGGGAGCCCATGGCGAATATGGTATATAATTTTTCTCAGACCCGATCGCTACCGGCGGGCATTGTCCCCCACCCATGTCCGCCCTGCCGGGGCTCGCTCCGCCGGACAGCTATCCTTCCGCGTGTTGAGCGGCTTTGGACGTAGATCTCGTCGTTCTCCCTCATGCACAGCAGCATACTCTCCTGCTCCCGGTCGGTGCGGACCACTCCAGCAAGACGACGGCTCTTCAGGGCTCCTGCAGACGGTTTCCTCGAGAGCCTGGCCACGTATACCAGATGAACGCCAGGGCGATGACGGCGCTCACGGCAACGGTAGCCTCCGCTGCCACGAGCCCCGCGGTGGCGCCCAGGAAGACGGCCAGGGCGTCCAGGACCGTGTGCCAGAGGATGGCGAGCAGCAGCAGGAGCGGCCTTCCCTGCACGACCGCGAAGAGCACAAGGAGCGTGAACGCGATCTGGACGGGGAAAACCATCAGCCGCTCCAGGAGGCCTACCAGGGGATCCAGGGGAGTGAGGTTCAGGAGGGCCTGGTTCTGGGCCTCGATCGCCGCGATCTGCTCCTCGGTGAGGGTTCCCCCGAGACTCTGGTTGATCTCCTCGATCCGGGCATCGGTGAGCGGGACCGCGGTGATATAGGAGAGCAGGGTGAGGAAGACCAGCCCGCCGATCAGCATGCTCTCCACGCCGCCCCAGCCCGCCCCGAAGAGGAGGCCGTTCTCCGTGGAGAGCGGTATGCGGCGGGGCCGGAAGAACCACCGGAAGATCACGTAGCGCCCGATCTCTTCGAAGAGGCCCGCCAGGAGTCCCAGGATGATCGCAAACACGGCCAGGGCGACCGTGCGGTCGGGGAAGATCTCGTTCAGGGCGAGGACCATGGGTGTCTGGGTCAACAGCACCAGCGGGGTGTGGATCGCCTGGACCAGGATGAAGAAGAGGGCGCCATAGAGGAAGATGCGCCAGGGAAGGGCGAACCTCCGCACGAGCCACCCGGCGACCGCCAGGGGCACGACGATCTCGAGGAGGATCGCGATGACGAACGAGAGGACGACGAGTGGATCCATGGGATCGATTCGCTGTTTCGCACTGAAATACCTTCCCCTGTCCCCGGCGGCTGCCCGGGGAGCGTCCGATGCGGAGTCATCCGGGCCTGCTCTTCGCCCGCGGCTCGAACGAGGATCCGCTATCTCCCGCTCTACCCTGCCGGTTGCATCGCAGGAGATGGAGGTTGCCCCCCACCTCTCCCCCACCCCCGGCGTATTATTGACCGGGATCCGGTTTACTCGCTCCGTGTCAGAATTACTGCATGAAGACGCTTGATTACGAAACCCGTCCAGGAACGCTCCCTGATGCAGGCCCTTTAGCATTAAGGGAGAGGAAAGCGCACTCCCCTCCCCCAATTACCCCCACCCCTGCTACTGCGACAGGATCCTTTCGGCGATGACATCCCCATCCTATCGTGCGAAAGCAGACGGATTCCATTCGTCTGCTTCTCCCCCCTGCTTTCTCGGATACTCCGGCCCCATCGTACCAAACGGGGAGGCTCTGTTGGGCCCCCTCCTCCAACGGCCTCCCCTCCCCAAGTCCGATAGACTCCCGATAGATCGGAACTTTAGTTCTCTCTTTCCTTGAAATTCCGTGACAATCCCAACCCTGCCGCGAGAGTCAGGCCGATACCGGGCTCACCCTCTCCGGTGATGGTGCCGCCGTCCCGGGAGGAGTCTCACGCTCTACCCGCCCTCACGGCGCTCTCTCGGGAACGAACCGCAGGGATGCCGAGTTCATGCAGTAGCGCTTTCCCGTGGGCGGGGGACCGTCGTCGAAGATGTGCCCCAGGTGAGCTCCGCAGAGGGCGCAGCGCACCTCGCTGCGGCGCATCCTGCCCGATAGATCCTCTTCCAGCCGGATGTTCACCTCCGAGACCGGAGCCCAGAAACTGGGCCAGCCGGTCCCGGACTCAAACTTGGTATCGGAGCGGAAGAGATCGATACCGCAGACGGCGCAGTGGTAGACCCCCTTCTCGTGGAAGTCGTTGTACTTGTTAGAGAACGGTGGTTCGGTGCCCTTCCGGCAGGCGACGCGGTAGGTCTCCGGCGGGAGGAGCCGCTGCCACTCCGCGTCGCTCCTCTGTATCCTCTGGCGATTCTCGACCTTTCCCGTGCGGACGCTGTAGATGGGCACGATCGGCGCTGCATGCTCCTGGGCCATGGACATATCACGGATGCCCATAGTGGCGACCGAGGATAAGAGTCTTTGGCTCAGCTCTGCCGGAGACCGGGCATGCCTGCTGAAGGCAGGGTGAAGTGAAAGGTCGTGCCCTTCCCGAGTTCCGACTCGATCCAGATTCTGCCCCCGTGCCTTTCCACGATCCGTTTCACCAGAGCGAGCCCGATCCCGGTGCCGGAGTATTTATCCTGACCATGGAGCCGCTGGAAGATGACGAAGATCCGCTCGAAGTACTGGGGCTCGATCCCGATCCCGTTGTCGGTGACCGAGAACTGCACCATGCCATCGATCTTCTTGGCAGAGATCTGGATCCGCGGCGGCTCGTCATCGCGGCGGAACTTGATCGCGTTCCCTATCAGGTTCTGGAAGACCTGCCGGATCTGGGTCGGATCCGCCAGCACCACCGGTAGGGGATTCCAGGTGACACTGGCGCCATTCTCGGCGATCTGGATGTTAAGGTTCGCAAGAACTTCCTTTAGCACCCCGCCGCTGTCCGTATCCTTGAGATCCCGTCCCTGCGTCGTCACCCTCGAGAACTGGAGCAGATCGTTGATCAGGTGCTGCATCCGTTTCCCTGCATCGACGATGAACTCGATGTATTCGTCGGCATCAGCGTCCATCTGCCCCTTATAGCGCTTCTCGAGGAGCTGCGTGAACGTCACCATGGTGCGGAGGGGCTCCTGCAGGTCGTGGGAGGAGACGTAGGCGAACCGCTCCAGATCCTCATTGCTCTGTTTCAGCTCTTCGGCGTAGCGCTTCAGGGCCTCCTCCGCCTCCTTGAGTTCCCGCAGATCCACGTCCAGGCAGAAGAGGCGCGGTTCCCGTCCGGCTCGTCGGATGACCGCATGGCTGGAGAAGACCGGGACGAGAGAGCCATCTTTTCGCATGAGAGCAAGTTCCGAAGCCGGGGGCATCTCGCCCGTCTCTGCGCCGTGGCGGATAGCCTCACGCACTCCCTCGCGCATATCCGGGGGAATGATCAGGTCCAGCAGGTTCTGGCCCCGGGCTTCCTCCTCCGTGTAGCCGTAAATGGACTCGTTGGCCTTGTTCCAGTAATCCACGGTGCCGTCCGGTCCGTATCCCTGGATGGCAATGTTGGCAAGGGAGTCCAGAAGGGCTCGGAACGACATCTCGTTCTCCCGCTCCGCCTCCTCTGCCTGCTTTCGTTCGGTGATGTCCCGGATGATCGCCTGGAGCGCGGGCTTCCCCCGGAACAGGATGCGCCGCCCCCGTCCCTCGACCGGGACCGTCGTCCCATCGAGCCGGAGCGCCAGCAGCTCGACTTCGGATGTAGATTCTCCCCGCATATCCCGCGCGACATTCTCCATGATGCAGGCATGGTAATCGGGATGGATGAGATCCGCGATATCTCTTCCAAGGATCTCTTCGGGAGAGGAAGCCCCAAAGAGAACGAGTCCTGCCCGGTTGATGTACTCCATTCTGCCCTTGCGATGGATCAGGACCGTATCGGGGAAGGAGTCGACCAGCGTGCGGTACTTCTCCTCGCTCTCTTTTAGCGCCTCCTCCACCTGCTTTCTCTGCGTGATATCCCGGAGGAAGACCTGGACTGCCGTTATCCCGTTGAACCAGGTGCGGGTTCCCCGCCCCTCGATCATCACCGGCGTGCCATCGCTACGCAGGATCTTCACCTCGATGGCGGGAGTCTTATTCCCATCGAGATCCAGGCGGGTATGCTGCCGGACGAGATCGCAGAAATCCGGGTGGACGATATCTAAAATACTCCTCCCCAGAAGTTCCGCGGCGTTGGACACCCCCAACAGATCCAGGCCCGAGGGATTGACATACACGATCCGTCCGTCCTGATGCACCAGGACCGCGTCCGGAGAGAGCTCGACGAGGGAGCGGTACTGGTCTTCGCTCTCTCGAACAGCCTGCTCCATCCGCTTTCGCTCGGTGATATCCCGGGCATGCACCAGGAACTCGGATACCTCTCCCTCCTGGAGAAGGTTGGCGCCCCGCACCTCAAGGCAGATCCAGGTGCCGAAACTGTCCCGGATGCGTACTTCGAACTCCAGCCGCACGGAGGGTTGCGCTCGTGCCGTCCGGAGCGCGTCCGTGACCAGGGCTACATCTTCCGGGTGCGTCAGCTCCAGGACATGGCGCCCAATAAGATCCTCCGGACGGTACTTCCCGATAGTGAAAACAGAAGGACTGGCATACGTGATATGGCCGAGGGTGTCGAGGAGCACGATAATATCGGAGGTGTTCTCTACGAGGGATCGGAATCGCGCCTCGCTGGCACGAAGCGCGCCCTCCGTCTGCGCGTGACGACCCTCCTGGACCATGCATGCTTCAAAGGTATCCGAGCAGGTCTTGCGCAGTCCCTGGATCAATCCCCGGATCCTCTCCTGCTGATCGGAGGATATCTCTGGATGGCCGGCGAGCAGCTTTTCCAGCTGATTCAGGTTGTTGCCAAATTGCCGTTTTGGTCGATCAATATCCATTGGTCGGATTGTTATTATGAAGTCCTTGGCAATTCCGAGAACGTGCACCACCCTTTGGGAGATGGTCTGGTGAAGCGTTGCATCCCGGATCTCTTCAAGGTTACCCCCGGTGTTTTTTTGAATATTCCGTCGAGGATGTCCCTACGCAGGCTGCCGTCTTTTCATAAGGTAAGGGTAAAACGGACATTTCAATCCAACACTTCTCATGCATGCGGTCCCACCAGGACACGGATTTTCCTAAGAGTCTGCCGTGGGAGCGGCGTTCCCCGGACGCGTAACGCCGGCTCTCCCATTCCCGCCGCCGGTCAAGTGGAGAGACCATCCTTTTATCCCAACTTTTGGTTTTTTGGATCCCTTTGTGACATGGTTACGGGCGGCCGCCACGCTTCCCATAGTCGGCGAACCTCAATTACTCCGTGAGATACTGGATACCAGATAGGATACCGGGGAGATGCAAATGCCGAAAGACGAAGAGCTGCTGGCCATGGCACGGGAGAGTGCCCAGGAGAGGGTGTTACATCCACTTTGCCATCCATGCCACCATAGATCTCTTTCTTATCGTTCTCTGGTGGGTCAGCGGCGATACATTCCCCTGGTTTATCTTCCCGCTCTCCGGGTAGGGCGCTGGAATCGTCGTGCACTACTTCGCGGCGTTCCGCGGGAAGGTCAATAAGGAGCGGTTGGCGAAGCGGGAGTACCAGCGCCTGAAAAGGGAAGGGAGGCAGCATCGATCGCCTGCTTCAGGCCCGTCGGGGGAACACACTGGCGCGCTCCAGAACGTAGGTATCCCGCCCGCTGGCGCCTCCCCCGGCAGTCCCGATCGGGGATCCGCCGGGTGTGAAAGTGTGATGTTCCCCTGAGCTCGCCGGTCTTATTCTGCTGGAATCTCGGAGAGGATCGCAAGGCCCGCATCCCTGCGTGCATTCTGGTGCTCGCCGTTCTGGCAGGTGCCAGGGCCTTCATACCATGCTGCCTCGGGAGCCCATCCGAGAAGAAGGGAGTCCTGGAAGGTCAGGTCGAGATCGGCCTGCTGCCCCGTGGAATCCTGCACGGCGACACGGGCGCTGCGGGCTCAGGTATATGCGGCCCGGAAGGTGCTAATCTATACCCCCGATCGCGGGCACCTGCTGGAAGAAGTCTCCCTCGATCCGGACAGCTATTATCCGGTATCCCTGCCGCCCGGCTGCTATCACGTGGACATCAGCTATACTGGAATCGATATCAGCGCAGATGGGCTGGCAGGGATCGAATTTCGTTCCAGAGAGACGACGTCTCTGGACATCTGCCTCGACACCGCAGTTCGATAGTACTCCATCGACTCACTTCGTTTCGGATCCGCTTGATTCGGAAATCATTCCAGGAGTCTCGGAGAGAGGAATCTTTTTCTAACACGAGAGATATTGAGCCTATTATCAGGAGTAGGGTGAGATGATACAACCGCTACCGATAGAGAAGTACCGGAACACCTACGATCCGGCGAAGATACAATGCGCCAGCACCGAGGAGATGCGGCCGCTCGAAGAGATCATCGGGCAGGAACGGGCGCTTCGGGCGCTCCGGTTCGGCCTCGAGATCAAGCAGCCCGGGTTCAACGTCTACGCGGCCGGCGCCCAGGGTACCGGGCGGAGAACGGCGGTCCAGAGTTTCCTGGACCAGCTCAAGAAGGAGAAGCCCCGGGCGAACGATTGGATCTACGTCCACAACTTCGCGAACTCCTACGAACCGAATGCCATCCGCATGCCGGCGAGCATGGGCGAACCCTTCAAGAAGGATATGGCCAGCTTCATCGAAGAGGCCAAACGAACGCTCCCGAAGGTCTTCCAGAGCGAGGAGTATGCGACCCGACGGGACGAGGTCCTCGGGGCTCTCCAGACGAAGAGGAACGAACTCCTGGCGGAGATGAACAAGAGAGCCGAAGCGAAGGGATTTTTGATCCAGCCGAGTCCCGCCGGCATCCTGGCGATCCCGATCATCGGCGGCCAGCCACTGCCGCAGGAAGAGTTCCTCAACCTGCCGCCCGAGCAGCGGGAGGAGATCCAGCGGCGGCGGGAGGAGCTCAACGTCGATTTCCGGGATGTTTCGCGGCAGATCCAGGAGATCGAGCGGCAGGGCGCCGAGGCGGTGGAGAACCTGAACCGGGAGGTGACGCTCTACGCGATCGGCTACCTGCTCACGAACCTGAAGGAGAAGTACAGTGCTATACATGAGATCCCGCCATACATCGAGGCCGTGCAGAAGGATATCCTGGAGAACCTGGAGATCTTCCTGGGGATCCCGCAGCAGCAGCAGCAGCAGGCCCCGTTCCAGATCCAGGCGATGCTGCAGCAGCTCCAGATGCAGGTGTTCCGGAAGTACGAGGTGAACGTGCTCGTGGACCAGGGCAGCGACGGAGGAGCGCCGGTGGTCTACGAGCAGAACCCGACCTACCAGAACCTCTTTGGCAAGTTGGAGAAGGAGGTCCAGTTCGGGGCGCTCACCACCGATTTCACCATGATCCGCCCCGGCTCGATCCACCAGGCAAATGGCGGCTACCTCCTCCTGAACGTGGAGGATCTCTTCCGCAGCCCGACGGCCCAGTTCTCCTGGGAGGGCCTGAAGACAGCGCTGAAGACCGGGAAGATCCAGATCGAGGAGCCCGGGGAGCGGTGGGGATTCATCACCGTGAAGACGATCAAGCCCGAACCGATCCCTCTCGACCTGAAGGTGGCCCTGATCGGGACGCCGGAGATCTACCAGATCCTCTACATGGCCGACCCGGACTTCAAAGAGCTCTTCAAGGTGAAGGCCGACTTCGACGTCGTCATGGACCGCAACGATGAGAACGCCAACAAGTACGCGGACTTCGCCTGCAACCTGGTGCGGGAGAACGACCTGAAGCACCTGGATCGCGGGGCGATCGCCAAGGTGGTCGAGTACGGCTCCCGCATCGCCGAGGACCAGCTGAAGCTCTCCACCCGTTTCTCTGCCATCGCCGACATTATCCGGGAGGCGCACTTCTATGCGCTCCAGGAGGGCGCCGAGCAGATCACCGCCTCCCACATCAACCGCGCGATCGATGAGAAGATCTACCGCTCCAACCTCATCCAGAAGAAGATCGAGGAGTACATCGAACGCGACATCTTCCTGATCGATACCGAGGGGACCCGGGCGGGTCAGGTGAACGGGCTCTCGGTGATGAGCGTGGGGGACTTCGCCTTCGGCCGCCCGTCCCGGGTCACCGCGAGCATCGGGATCGGGCGCGAGGGGATCGTCGACATCGAGCGGGAGGCGGCGATGGGAGGCCCGATTCATACCAAGGGCGTCCTCATCCTCTCCGGCTACCTCAACAACAAGTACGCCGGCGACAAGCCCCTGACTCTCTCGGCCCGGCTCGTCTTCGAGCAGAGCTACTCCGGGATCGAGGGCGACTCCGCCTCCAGCACCGAGCTCTACTCCCTGCTCTCCGCCCTCTCGGGTCTGCCGATCAAGCAGTCCCTCGCCGTCACCGGCTCGGTGAACCAGAAAGGGGAGATCCAGGCCATCGGCGGCGTCAACGAGAAGCTCGAGGGTTTCTTCGAGGTGTGCAAGGCGAAGGGGCTGAACGGCGACCAGGGCTGCCTGATCCCCGAGAGCAACGTCCAGAACCTGATGCTCAAAGAGGAGATCGTCGAGGCGGCGAAGGCGGGCAAGTTCAAGATCTACCCGGTGAAGTCCATCGACGAGGGGATCGAGGTGCTGACGGGCGTTCCCGCCGGCGAGCGGCAGGCGGACGGGTCGTACCCCGAGGGGACCGTGAACTACCGGGTCGACAGGCGGCTCAAGGAGATGGCCGAGACCCTGAAGGAGTACCAGCCGTTCGGGATCGCGGCACGGTAGCGGTACACAGCTGTGAAAGGGGCCTGCGGACCTCGAGGGGCGTTTCGGAACTTCCCCCCGATCCCCCCATTCCTCAATGCGGCAGTACGAAAAGGACGTATCGGAGCTTGGATGGCGGTGAAACCTGTGATGAGAAAGATAGCAGTCCTCATCCTTACCGTCGGTCTGTTCTGCGTCGCTGGCTGCCTTACTTCTTTCTACGAGGAGCCTGCCGTGGCTGTGGAGGGGCTCGAGATCGTGGACATCACGCCGAGCAGCCTGGAACTCCTGCTCCAGCTGAACGTCAGCAATCCCAACTCCCTCGGGGCCACCCTGGACCGGGTCTCGTTCGACCTTTATCTTCTCCAGGACGGAGAACGAGTCTTCCTGGGGCATGGGGAGCGGGGAGGTTTCGAGATCCCGCCCCGGGATGCAACGGTCATCGACGTTCCGGTAACCCTGGATAATCGTGGCCTGATCCAGGCCCTGCTGCTGGCGCTTCAGAATGGCATGGCCACGATCGCGGTGGAGGGCTCAGCCATCGTGGATCTTGGCCTCACTGCTTTCGAGGTGCCGTTCAACCAGACCACAGAGTTGCACCTCTGAACGTGAAAGAGACCTGTCCAGGTTGGGAACGACGGAGGGGGCTCATCGGGATGCCGGTTCGCTGTTTCTCCGTCCCGCGTGTATCCGACGGCAAGCATCCGCACGTTTCAGGACATGGCAAACTGCCGATTCCTGCATCTGCAGTTGCCCGCCCCCGGGGAGAAGGGGGAGTATCGGGCAGGACAGGGGGTGCGGTTCAGATCCCTTCAACGCTTTCGGGGGGTGAAAAATTATATACGATACAATAGATAAAAACACTACAATTTAACGGGAGCATCCCCGATGCTCCTATCATCCATAAGTTCTTGGTGTCTCCATGGTCGATCGTGCCCGGCTCGTTCTGGTTCTCCTCCTACTGGTGGAAGTGCTCGCTCCGGGTTCTGCGTTCTCCGTGCTCTCCATGGAGGTGTCCCCTGCAGGGGACATGCAGCCGGAGGATACGATCTGGGTCTCGGGAGCGCTGCAGCTGGCATCCTCGGGCAACCTCTCATTTCCCGCCAACCACAGCCTGAAGTTCTCCACCGCTCTGCTCCAGCCTGAGTGGACCTTCTCCATCGCTTCCAACGGCTCCAGTCAGGAGATAGAACTCCGCGGAGGCTATGCCGTCGTGGACGGATCCTTCCTCTCTCATGCGAACGAGACCGTGGTGGAGATCGGGCTGTCGGGCAGCGTCCCCTCGAATGCATCCTCCCCGCTCACCGCCATCCAGGTCCAGGAGCTGGACGATCAGGGCCTTCCCCTGCCGGGCGTCGACTACAGCAAGATCGTGCCGGTGATCCAGCCGTCCCCCACCTCGCCGCCGACGACCGCCCCCACCCCGCTGCCCACCCCCACCCCATCTCCATCCCCCCCTCCATCTCCAACCCCGACGGCGGTCCCCACCACCGAGCCGGTACCGACATCCCCCACCACCCCGCCCACTCCCGAATCCACCACGCTCCCGCGGCCGGAAGAGACGACACCCGCCCCGACGGAGACCGCAATCCCCGTTCCTCCGGCAGGGGGTGAGTTCCCCATTCTCCCGCTCGCCATCCTGCTCCTCCTCGGGATCGCCCTGCTGGCGGGCGGCAGCATGGTGCAGAGGCAGAAGGGTGCTGGAGGGAAGGAGGGGCAGCCCCCGTCCTACCCGCCCGCCAGGCCCCGAGAGGAGGCCGGGGCGTTCACGCTGGACAGATCCTGGGACTCCTGGTGGCAGCACCTGACCCCGGAGGGCTCGGACATCCAGGCGGGAACCCTGGATGCCGTATTTCGGATCGCCCTCGAGCTCGCCCTGGAGGGGAGGGAGGGGCGGAAGGTCGGGACCGCGTTTGTTGTCGGGGATGCCGACGCGGTCCTGGCGAACTCCCGCCAGCTGATCCTGAACCCCTTCGAGGGGCATCCTCCCGAGGACCGCCGGATCACCAGCCCCGAGCTGCGGGAGGCGATCAAGGAGCTGGCACAGCTCGACGGCGCCTTTGTCGTCCACGGCGACGGCACCATCGCGGCGGCGGCACGCTACATCACGGTCGACACGAGCCTCGTCCACCTGTCGCCGGGCTTCGGCACCCGCCACTCCTCCATCGCCGCCATCACCCGGGTGACCCGCTCCATCGGGATCGTGGTCTCCCAGAGCGGCGGGAGGATATCCATCCTCCGCGATGGACGGATCCTGCGGACGATCCGCCCCTACTCGCAGGACAGCCCGCATCCAGACCGCTGAAGAGGCGTGCGAGCTCTGTCCTCTCACCGAAATCCTGATATGGCCGCCCTCCCCTACGAATCCCCATGAAACGGTATGCGATCCTCTCCGTGCTGGCGCTCGCGCTCCTGCTCCTCGGTGCGGGCTGCACAGCGGCGCCGCCGGCGAACGCCACCCCGACCCCAACCACGCCCGCGGGCAACCAGACAGTCTGCACGCAGGATGCCGACTGCGTGCCGGCCCAGTGCTGTCACCCGACCTCCTGCACCGTCGCTGCGGAGGCCCCGAACTGCAGCGGTGTCGTCTGCACGCTCAGCTGCGAGGGGCCGATCGACTGCGGTGCCGGCCACTGCGGCTGCTTGAATGGCACCTGCGTGGTGATCCCCGGACCGGGGAACCTCACGCAGCAGTGATCCTGGCTGCAGGTCCGGATAGCGGCGGATCCTGAGCAATCGAGCCGATAGCGCACGCCGAAGGGTCGATGGTCCTGATGCCCGTGGTCCGTTTGGCATGCGCTACCCGCGGTACACGCTTTTTAGGGCCCTATCCGCTGGATCTCAAGGTGGAAACCGTATATCGTCCGCCACCCCATGGATCATGCACACCATGCTCCCCCGCATCGAACCCCGGACGTCCCTCACTCCGCAGGAAGTGGCCGCCGGCCTCCGCCACGTGCTCTACGACGGCATCGCCACCCACGCCGTGGTCTCCCTCACGGGAGGCGTCTTCATGGTCGCCTTCGCCCTCCAGCTCGGGGCTTCGAACCTGACGATCGGGATTCTGGCGGCTATCCCTCCCCTGATGGCGCTCATCCAGATCCCGGCCGTCTACGTGATCAACCGCGTGCGGAATCGCCGCCGGATCTGCCTGCTGACATCCACGACCGCACGGACGCTCTGGCTCGGCATCGCGGTCCTGCCCCTGCTCTTCGACAGCGAACTCGCCCTCCCGCTCTTCCTGCTCATGGTCGGCCTCTACGCGGCGATATCCTCCATTGGAGGTTGCAGCTGGAGCTCCTGGATGCGGGACCTCGTCCCCCGCGAGAGCTTGGGCTCGTTCTTCTCCCGCCGCTGGACTCTCGCCCTCCCGGTCGGGATCGCGCTCTCCCTGGCCGCGAGCGCCTTTCTGGACTGGTGGAAGACCGTGCATCCCGAATGCGTTCCTGTCGGCTACTCCATCATCTTCGTCGGAGGCGTGCTCTGCGGATACATCGGGATCTATCAGATCAGCCGAATCCCGGAGCCGGCCCTGCAGGGGAACGAGCATAGTTCTCTCTGGGATATCTTCCGGCAATCTCTCAAAGGCGAGAACTTCCGCAACCTGATAGTCTTCCTTGCCCTCTGGAACTTCGCGGTGAACCTCGCCGCTCCCTTCTTCACCGTCTACCTCTTCCAGAACATCGGGCTCTCCATCACCGATGTGATCGGGCTCTCCGTCCTCTCCCAGGTGGCGAGCATCCTCTCCTACCCCCTCTGGGGGCGGGTCATCGACCGCTACAGCAACAAGACCGCCCTCTCTCTGGCCGGCCCGCTCTTCATGCTGGCGGTCCTGGGGTGGACCTTCACCACCATACCGGGGACCAGCCCGTACACCGCCCCTCTCCTCGTCCTCCTTCACGGGGTGATGGGGCTCTCCACGGCCGGGGTGACCCTCGCCGGCGGCTACATCGGGATGAAACTCGCTCCCCGAGAGACGGCGACGGCGCAGCTGGCGGTGATCGGCGTGGTCAACTCCCTCGTCGCCGGTGTCGCGCCGGCGCTCGGCGGACTCTGCGTGGACTTCTTCGCTGCCCGCGAGCTTACCTGGACGCTCACCTGGAAGGATCCCTCTGCAGTCTATGCGGTACCTACGCTCTCGCTCCAGAACTGGGACTTCTTCTTTGTCCTCGCCTTCGCCATCGGTCTCTTCTCGCTGCACCGTCTCGCCTATGTGCACGAAACAGGGGAGATGGACCGGAGCATCGTCGTGCACGAGCTGGTCGTCCAGGTGCGCAGGGAGATGCGGAACTTCTCCACGGTCGGGGGACTCCGCTACATGCTCCACATCCCGCTCTCGGCCGGGTTCACGCCTGAAGAGGAGAAGAAAGGGCTGGAACGGCTCTCGTGGATCGCGGCGTGACGGCGATCGCGCTCCCGAGGATGGGGGTGCTCGCCGGATCAGGTTCCGTCTGCCGCCCGTTGTTCCAGCGCCTGCACCCGCTTCTCGCAGACCCGGGCCTCGGCGACCATGCCCCTGCGCTGGAAGGTCCTCTGCCGGCACTTCCAGGCCTCGATGCACTCCGGGTCCAGCTCGATCGCCTCGGTGAAGCAGCGGATCGCCTCCCGGAAGCGGCCCATCCGCTCCAGAGCGATCCCACGGTTGGTCCGGAACAGGGGCTCCTTCGGCTGGAGGGCGATCGCCAGGTCGTAGCATCCGAGGGCCTCGTCGTACTTCCGCAGATTGCAGAGGCAGTTGCCCTTGTTGATCCAGGCCCGGACCTGGTTGGGATCGATCGCCAGGATGCGGTCGTAGCAGCGGATCGTCTCGCCGAACCGCCCGGCCCGGGCGTGGCCGGTCGCTTCGTCATTCAGGTTCTCGAG
>JAXDAH010000012.1:0-11147 GCA_034679905.1 Methanomicrobiales archaeon
GGCGGGGGGGGGGGGGGGGGGGGGGGGGGGGGGGGGGGCGCCCCCCCCCCCCCCCCCCCCATTTAAACCCCCTTCCCCCTTGGTGCGATCAGCCTGACCATAGGAAGCGATAGCCGGGACTCGCGGCACTCCTCCACTGCCTGAATCCCTGCCTGAATCCAAACCGTTCTCGTGGGCGGAGTACAGTATACCGGCTCAGTGTGAACGCCGCAGGATTAGAACAGGCTCCTGCTATCCCCTCGGAATACCGCACGTCAGGGTCTCCTGCGCAAGCCCCGCTCTTCAGAGCGTTGCCTACGCCCCCGAACGGACGATGGGGATCAGAGGAGATCGAGCGCCTCCCTTCCCGTCATGCCGGCCCGGATCCCGCACCGCTCAGCCGAGGGGTTGGCATCCCGGATGATTCCCTCCAGCAGATCCTCGATCGTCGCGATGACAGGACCGTGTCCGGGCCTCACCCGTGCCGCCGGATATCCGAACTTCTCCAGAGCCATCACGTCGAATGCACCGCACCCGACCATACCGACATCGGTGATCACGAAGACCAGATTGGCCGGGCCGAGCGGGACCACATAGCCCGCACCGCTCTTCCTCTGCAAGGGAACCAGTATCTGACACATGCTATCCCCTAGTTGGGTGCTGTTCCGCAAAAAGGATTCGCGTGGGAGAAGCACTAAAAACTTCCTGGAGAAAGGGTAGGCCGGGGAAAAAGAGAAGGTTCTCTAGATGAACCGCGGCTTCTGCGAGAGTTTCACGGGCGTATAGAGGGGGCGGTACGGCATGCCCTCCGTCTCTTTTTCGATCATGGCGATGAGATCCTGAACGCTCATCTCCGTCTTGAAGGGCTTTTTGGGCTCCGAGAGTCTGCGCACGGTGACGGTCAGAGTTCCGCTCTCCGCCTCCCTATCGCCGATGACCGCCACGTAGGGGACCCAGTCCATGCCGGCCATGCGCACCTTGCGGTTCACGCTCTCCTCGCGATCGTCCATGTCGGTGCGGATGCACGCCCTGTTCAGCTCCTGTGCGAACTCCTCCACGATGGGCATATGCCGATCGGCGATCGGTATCAACCGCACCTGCGTAGGGGAGAGCCAGGTCGGGACCATCGGCACATTCTGGGCAGGGGTGTTCTCCAGGAGTGCGCAGATCACCCGCTCGATGCTGCCGGTGGGGGAGCAGTGCAGGATCGGTGGATGGATCTCGGTGCCGTCCTGATAGTATTTGATATCGAAGCGGTGCGCACTCTCCACGTCGATCTGGATCGTCGGGTTCTCGATGGGACGCCCCTGGGCATCGATCGCGGCGAGATCGATCTTCGCCACCCAGTAGTGCACCCGCTCGGAGAGGATCTCGAGCAGCAGGGGTTCGCCGATATCGCGGGCGACCCTCCGGATCCAGTCGCCATGCTGCTCGAAGAAGTCCCGCGTGCAGCGGAACGCGCTCACGTAGGGGATCTCGAGATCCCGTCCTGTCTGAAACCCGATGTGGAGCTGCTCCTCGAAACTCTGGAGCGCCTGATCCATGTCCCGGCAGAGGGTATGCATGTCGGGCATCGTGAACGCCCGCAGTCGCTTCAGCCCGATCACCTCGCCCCGCTGCTCGTGGCGGAAGGAGTAGGTGGAGAGCTCGTACATCTTCAGCGGCAGCGTGTTTGGGGATATGTGCATCCCGTGCATGATGGAGAACATCCCGAAGCAGGCGGCAAACCGCAGCATCATATCCCGCGTTCCGCTCTTGAAGCGGTACTGCCGTTCGCCGAACTTCGCTGCATGCTCACAGATCGCCTTCTCCCCGAGATCGTACATCACCGGCGTCTCCACCGGCATCGCACCGTAGGGGAGGAGAATGGTGAGCACGTAGTCGGCGAGCAGATCCCGCATCAGTTTTCCTCTCGGCATCCAGCGGAGGTGCCCCACATCGCTCACCGGCTCGTAGTCCACGAGCTCCTTGCCCCGCATCAGGTCCACGTGGATGGGCTCTCCGCCGGGGGGCACGGGAAGCCCCAGTTCCTTCTTCAGCAGGCTGCCGAACGGAGTGTCATCGACATACTCGCCAGGGTCTCGCAATTCTCCTTCCGGCGTGAGGACGAAGAACTCGTGCAGGATTTCTCTCTTCTCCTGCGGCTGGGTCTCGCCACCGGGGAGGATGCTCCTCGAGAGCTCCGCGAGGGGGTGGCCCTTGCAGGAGAGCCGGAACGCCTTGTACCACCCGAACGGCGCTCGCTTCACGATGAAGCCGTCCAGGGATCGGAGCCGCGTCTCCAAGGCCTGGAGGGTCGAAACGGCGGTCTCCGCAGGGGCAAGTTCGCTGCTCAGATGCGCATACGGGTACAGCATGATGTTCTTCGTGTTCACCCGCCGCGCCGAGGCGGCGATCTCGTCCACCGCCTGGCGGATGACATCGTCCAGATCCTCGGTATCCGACTCCTCCACGGCGCAGAAGACCACAAGTGCCTCCTCCAGCGCATCTTTCAGTACGGCACCGGATTCAGCCACCGGTGTCTCTTTCTGGGCCTCGTATTCGATATAATCGGAATGTATCAGAAGAAGCCGCATGGTTCTGACCTCGAAATACTCCGTTAAAGTATAGGTGGGAGGGACTTATTAATGCAAACAGTCTTTTGGGTTCTCGTGATAGCGGGAGAGCGTTGCCTGGCGCTGGTCCAGGTACTTCGCATCCTCTTTCAGGTTGTAGGGTCGCTCGGCGCGCTCCGTCGTGTAGAAGACCAGTTGACCGATCGGCATCCCGGCGTACATCCGCACGGGGCGCTGGTTGACATTGCACATCTCGAGCGTGATCGTGCCGCGAAATCCGGCGTCGATCCAGCCCCCCGTCTGGTGCAGTTCGATGCCGAGCCGGGCGATGCTGCTCTTGCCCTCGATGCTCGCCACGATGTTGTCGGGGAGACCGATCGTCTCCAGCGTCTCTGCCAGCACGAACAGGCCCGGCGGTATGTCGATAGAGGGGGCGTGCATCTGGCGGACGTCGCGGACGATGGTATCCCGATCGTAGGGATCGATCACCGCATCCCCTCTCTCGTACCAGACGAAGTGATCCCCGAGCCGTATATCCAGGGAGTTGGGCTGAACGAACTTCGGATCGAAGGGATCCACATGGATATGCCCCCTCTGGATACGGTCGGCGATCTGCCAGTCAACAAGGATCATCGGATCAGATCTCGGTCTTTTTGGTCTTACTCTTTTTTATTGATATGCCACTCTGCACGCCGAAGAATCCCGTGCAGGGTGCTCACCTCGCGGGTGGTGAGTTTTGTTCGGGCGAGGATCCGGCGCGCCATGAGCAGGGTGTTCTCCCGTTTGAAGTCGGGGTGCTCGATCCGGTCCAGAAACTGGTCGATATGCCGGTAGAGATGATCCATCTCCAGGTGGCTCGCAACCGGGTAGATGCCGCGGGGAAGGTTGGCCAGTTCGTAGCAGACGATCGCGACGGCATGGGAGAGGTTCAGGATCGGGTACTGATCCGATGCCGGGATGGTGCAGATCAGATCGGCCATCGCCACCTCGTCGTTGTTGAGGCCCCAGTTCTCCCGCCCGAACAGGATAGAGATACGTCCCTCGATCTCCTCCAGGATATCGCGCAGCTCTCTCGGGCTGTAATATGGCATGCGCATGGAAGTGCATACAGATTTGCTCACTTCGCCCGTCGTCGCCACCATGAGGTCAGAGGTGTCATACACCTCCTCGAGCGTGGCAATCCGGGCGTTTTCCAGGACGTCCTCTGCATGGGATGCGCAGGCACGGGCCATGCCTCCGAGAGTGCAGGGATTGACGAGGACGAGACGGTCGAAGCCGAAGTTTTTCATGGCACGCGCGGTAAATCCCACGTTCCCTTCGTTCAGAGGTTCCACCAGCACGATCTCGACTTCAGCCATCTGTAAAAGAGCTCTTACTGGACGGCCCGAACCGTAGCCTTCAGAACCTCTGCACCGTGCGTGTAGATCGCGTTGCCGACCACGATGGTGTCCGCATACTTCGCCATCTCGGCAGCCCGCTCGGCGGAGTCGATCCCGCCTCCGTAGTAGAGAACCGCTTCGCCCTCCAGGCAGTCGGAGATCGCCTTGACCATGCGGGGATCGCCGTACATACCGCTGTACTCCACGTACACGATGGGAAACCGGAAGTAGCGCTCTGCGATGAGCGCGAAAGCGGCCGCTTCGCGAGGAGCGAGGCTGCAGGCGGAGGCGGTCACTCTTCCCACCGCTGAGTTCGGGTTGAGAACGATGTACGCTTCCGGAATCACCCGGGTCCAGTCCACGTTGTGGTTCATCACCCAGTCCCGGTGCTTCCCGACCACCCACCGCGTGTCGGTGCTGTTCAGGACGCTGGGCACGAAGAGCAGGTCGACGCCGTCGAATCGGGCCCCCTGGGGATCCGCCGGTTCGACGACCAGCGGTATCCGGTAGGTTTTCACCTGTTCGAGCAGGTTCGCCAGGTTCTCGCGCGTGACATTCAGGGTGCCGGAGAGCATCAGAGCATCGGTGCCGCTGGTGATCACCGCCTCGAGCTCCTGCGGGGGAAGCGTTTTCTCCGGATCCAGCTTGGTCACATGGACCCAGTTTTTCCATCTCGGGAGCATCCGCGTTTCACCTTGTAGCCGCTTGCCTGGCCGCACCGATTGATTCGGTGCGGATCGATCTCTTTATCGCTGAGATGTACTCTTTGAGTGTGTTTATAGGAATGCCGCTTTGGACTGCGATCTGCTCCGGATCGGCACGGACCAGCCCTTCGGGATCCACGATCCCCGCCCTATACAGGGATTCCAGGGTCTTCTCCCCGATGCCGGGAATACTGAGAAGCTCCTTTCTCCCCCGCTCCACCGCTGCCTGACCGATCTTCTCGGGGCTCTTCCTGCCCATGAAGCTGCACACCTTCTCCACGTGTCTGTATACGGTATCCAGACGGATGCCTGTCCGGGTGCTCAGGTAGGCGGGATGGAGCGTGCAGAACTCTTCTGGATCGTCGATCCCTGCCTCCTGGTACTTCTTCAGGCTGACGATGGGGATGCCGCTGTCCCGCAGGATGCGCTCCCGGCAGAGCGCACGGGCATCGTCGAGCAGGGCACCCGCTTCGCTCTCGCTCATACCGGCCTCCTGCAGTTTTGCTGCACTGGAGGCCGCGAGTGCGCGGATATCGCATATGTTCTTTGCATAGAGCTGAGTCATCAGGTTCGAGAGACTCCGCCCGCGGCGCGGTCGTATGTGCTTTCGCACGAAACTGCGGAGTTCGGAGCGGCGGCGCAGGAGGACGAGCACCTCTTTCGCCTCGGCGATGAGCGTGGCGGCCTCTACGAGACCGATCTCGAGGATATCGGAGAGGCCTTCGGGGAGGCTCCCCGCGATCTCGGAGACGGTGTAGATATGGCGCCGCTGCAGCTTCTCCAGCAGGCTCTGGGTCATGTGGGGCATCATGAAGAGTGCCTCGCGGTTGGAGCGGATGTGGCTGCAGAGGGGGCACCCGAACTCCCAGGGGCGTGCGCCTTTCCGGATGAGGCGGATGTGGTGGAGACCATGTTCGGGGCAGACCGTCTCGCAGCGGACCGCCTTGCCCCACTGGGAGCCCGGGAGGTTGATGTTGAAGCTGCAGTCGGGATATCGGCTGCAGCCGATGAACTGGCTGGGGCCGCGCGGGGAGCAGATCCGCATATCGCCGCCGCAGACCGGGCACCGCCCGAGGATCCGCTCCTCGTCGGTCTTCTCCATGATCTCGTCGCCGATCTCCCCTCCGTGCGACTCGAGCTCGTCGAACACCTGGGCGAGCATATGGCGGGACTCCTCGACCACGTCGTTCCGCTGGCGGCCGCGCTCGCGGATCTGCTGCATGTGCTGCTCCAGCGTCCGCGTCATATCCGGTTTCGTGATCGTGTCCGCATGGTTCTCCAGGGTCTCGGTCACTGCCCGTCCCACGGGCGTCGGTTTGAGGGGGTTCCCCTCGACGTAGCGCCGGGAGAGGAGCTTGCCGATCACCTCGTGGCGGGTGCTCTTGGTGCCGAGTCCGAGCTCCTCCATCTGCTGGATCAGGCGGCTCTGGGAGTAGCGGGAGGGGGGAAGGGTCTCCTTCTCCTCGAAGATGACGTTGCGGATGGGAAGACGGTCGCCCGCAGCGAGCGCCGGGAGTATGTGCTCCTCCGCTCTGCTGTAGGGATAGAACCGGCGCCAGCCCCCCTCCAGCAGCCGCGCGCCGGTGGCGATGTAAGGCTCTTCTCCCGCCTTCATGGAGCACTTCACGGTGCACCAGCGGGCGTCCGGGGAGAGAGTCGCCAGGAAGCGGCGCACCACCAGTTCGTAGATGCGCCATCGCTCCTCGGAGAGCTGCTGGCGCGTTGCCGCTCCCGTGGGATGGATGGGGGGATGGTCGGTCGAGGACTTCTTGCCGCGGGTAGGCGAGGGGCGGAGGTGAGCGGCGACCCATTCCGCTTCCGCACGGAGATCCGAGCTCTGCAGGGTCTTCAGGATCCCCCGAAGGTCGAGCGAAGGGGGATACACCGTATTGTCCGTGCGGGGATACGAGATGAACCCGTTCATGTAGAGATCCTCGGCAACCGCCATGGCGCGGTTGGCGGAGAAGCCGAGACGGCCGGCCGAGACGATGAAGGTGGTCGTATCGAAGGGGGCCGGAGGGCGATCGGTCTTCTCGCCTTCGACGACCTCCGCGACAACGAGGGGGGCGACGGTAGCATCGCGCGCCCGCACGGCTGTCTCCATCTCGGTGAACCGGTTCACCCGGTGCCGCGCCTCGAAGGGGTGGCCCGCCTTCTCGGTCTCCAGGCGGAGCGTCCAGTACTTCTGGGGAACGAACTGCTCGATCTCCTTCTCGCGGTCCACGATCATCGCCAGCGTGGGGCTCTGCACCCTCCCCACGGAGAGGATGTTCTTCCCGCCCCGCCGGGCGGCGATGCTGATGAACCGCGTGAGAGATGCGCCCCAGACCAGGTCGATCACCTGCCGCGCTTCGCCGGCAGCGGCAAGATCGAAATCCAGATCGGTCGTCTGTGTAAAAGCCCGTTTTATCTCCGGCGGAGTGATGGCGCTGAACCGTGCCCTGTCGATCCGCACGTCGGGGTTCACCGCGCGGATCAGTTCAAAGGCCTCCTTCCCGATCAGCTCTCCCTCCGTATCGAAGTCCGTCGCGATGGTCACATGGTCCGAGCGCCGGGAGAGCTTCTGGATGAGGTTTACGATACGCGTCTCGGTCGGCACCTTGACGGTCGGGGCATGGATGAGGCTACGCGGAGTGTAGCGTTCGCTCCTCCAGTCCCCATACTCGGGGACGAAGTCCACCTCCACCACATGGCCTTTCAGGCCGACGACCACGGTGCTGTCGAAGGTGTACGTGGATACGCCGCCTTCTTTCCGCGTGGCGACGGATCGCCCGTTTGCCAGGATATGGGCAATGCGCTGTGCTGAGATGTTCTTCTCGGTGACAATCAGGTGCACTGTTCACTCCACCTCGCCCTGTTGTAATCTGCCTTTCAGGAGCTCGCGGATCTCTTTCGGATCCGCCCTTCCTCGGATCTTCTTCATGGCCTGCCCCACCAGGTAGTTGAACGCCTCCTTCCTGCCGCCCTGGTAGTCCTTCACGGCCTGGGGATTCTCGGCGATCACGTCGCGCACCGCATCCGCGAACGCGGACCCGGCGGCTCTGGCCAGCCCCTGCCGCTCCACGATCGCGGCGGGCGGCTCGATCTCCCGCCCCTGGAGCCCCAGATCGAGCATGACGCGCAGCACCTCGATGCCGGCCCGATCCGTGATCGTCCCGCTCTTCAGGAGCATCAGGAGCTCGACGAAACGCTCCGGCGGCAGGATGCCGATGTCGATGCAGCGGTAGTTCAGTTCCCCAAGGAGGGTGTCCGCCACCCAGGTGGCCGCGAGGAGGGGATCCACGTGGGCGACCCGCTCGTAGAAGTCCGCCACAGACAGTTCCCCTGTCAGGGTGCGGGCATGGTTGACCGATATGCCGTACTGCCGCATGCAGCGTGCTCTGCGGGCGGCCGGCAGCTCGGGGAGCGCGATCTCGTCGGCCCGGTCTCTCACCCGGAGCGGCAGGAGATCCGGCTCGGGGAAGTAACGGTAGTCGTGCTCCATCTCTTTGCTCCGTGCGGATGCGGTGACGCCCCGGCCCTCCTGGAAGTGCCGGGTCTCGCGCTCGATCTCCTGTCCCCGACGGATCAGGTTTCTCTGCCGCGTGATCTCGTAGGTGAGGGCCTTCTCAACCCCTTTGTAGGAGGAGATGTTCTTCACCTCCACCCGCTCGTGCCCCTCGAGGGAGATGTTGGCGTCCACCCGCAGGGATCCCTCCTTGTCGGCATCGAATACACCCAGGTATTCGAGCGTTGCCCGCAGGAGATTCAGGAACCGCCGTGCCTCCTTGGGAGAGCGGAGGTCGGGTTCGGTGACGATCTCGATTAAGGGAACGCCGCTTCTGTTGTAGTCCACGAGCGAGTAGCGCGGGCGGTCGGCGGCACCCACGTGGACCAGGCGTCCCGGGTCCTCTTCCATGTGGACACGGGTGATGCGGATGCTCTTCTCGGTGCCGTCCTCACCCACGATCTCCAGGTGGCCCCGCACGGCGAGGGGCTTGTCGTACTGCGTGATCTGGAACCCCTTCGGGAGATCGGGGTAGAAGTAGTTCTTCCGGGCGAACTCCGACTCCTCCAGAACCTCGCACTCCAGCGCCCTGGCCACCCGCAATGCGTACTCGACCGCCCGCCTGTTGAGGAGCGGCAGGGCGCCGGGGAGACCCATGCAGATCGGGCAGACGTGAGTGTTGGGCTGATCGTCGCGGTAGTCGGTGGAGCAGCCGCAGAAGAGCTTGGTCGCCGTGTTCAGCTGGCAGTGCACTTCGAGCCCGATGATCACCTGCATAGCCCCGCCTCCTGCTCATAGGCATGAGCCGCATCGATCACCCGTTCGTCCTCGAACGGCCGCCCCATCAGCTGCAGACCGACGGGCATCGCATCCACGCTTCCGCAGGGGACCGAGATCGCGGGAACGCCCGCCAGATTCGCGGGGACCGTGAGGATATCCGAGAGGTACATGGAGAGCGGATCGGACTTCTCCCGGAGCTTCCAGGCGATCGTGGGCATGGTGGGGCCGGCGATCAGGTCTACAGAGTCGAAGAGGCGTGCGAAGTCTGCCTTCACGTTCTGGCGCGCCGCCTGGGCTTTGCCGTAGTACCTGCCGTAGTAGCCCGAGGAGAGCGCAAACGTGCCCAGCAGGATCCGCCTGCGCACCTCCTTTCCAAACCCGGCTCGCCGCACTTCCTGGAAGGCGTCGTGCCAGGCTCGCTTGCAATCGGCCGGAGGACCATAGCGGACCCCGTCGTACCGGGCGAGGTTGGAGGAGGCCTCGCTCATGCAGGTGACATAGTAAGCGGCAAGAGCATACTCCATGCTGGGCATCCGGCACTCCGTGACCTCCGCTCCCAGGGACTCGAGGGTCTCGATTGCTCTCCTGACAACGGTCGCCACCCGGGGATCGACGCCCGGACCGAAGAACTCCGCGGGGATGCCGATGCGGATTCCCCGAATATCGCCGGATAGGCGGTGGGTGTAGGGGGCGCAGACGGATGTGGAGTCCCAGGGATCGTGGGCGGTCATAACCTCCATCATGCGCGAGACGTCCTCCACCGTCCTTGCGAGCGGTCCGATCTGCTCCAACGAGTTTGCATACGCCACCAGACCGAAGCGGGAGACCCTGCCATAGGTCGGCTTCAGACCGACGATACCGCAGAAGGCGGCAGGACAGCGGATGGAGCCTCCCGTATCGCTGCCGAGCGCCATCTGTACCATGCCGGCGGCGACCGCGGCGGCGCTCCCCCCCGAGGATCCCCCGGGGACGCGGGTTGTGTCGCGGGGATTCAGCGTGGGGCCAAAGGCGCTGTTCTCGGTGGTGGTGCCCATGCCGAACTCGTCCATGTTCGTCTTGCCCACGATCGCAGCCCCGGCTGCCTCGAGGAGGGAGACCACGTGGGCGTTGTAGGGGGGTGTATAGCCTTTCAGGATTCTCGAGCCGCAGGTGGTCTCGAACTCCTGCGTGGAGATGTTGTCCTTCACCGCGACCGTATACCCCGAGAGTCTCCCCTCGCCGTAGGGCACCCTCTCCCGCCGGGAGATGAAGGCGTTGTAGGGATCCGCCGCGTCGAATACAAGGATCTCTGCCATCACATCACTCTGGGGGCCTTGATATAGCCGTCTTCCGTCTCACCGGCAAGGCGCACCACGTCGTCATGGGACAGGGAGGGGACGACGCCATCCTCCCGCATCACGTTGCACGTCCCGGATTGCAGGGATCCCGCCTCGGGCACCTGGTCCAGGATCCCGAAGTACTCCAGGATGCTGTTGAACTGCTGGGTGAACTCCTCGAGCTCCTCGTCGGTGATCCCGATGTCCGCCAGTTCCGCGATGTGCTTTACTTCCTGTCTGGATACCACGCCACTTTCCTTCCGTGATCCATGTACCGCTGGGGTTTTTATAACCGTTATGTTTCGCCTGGATGCGTTAATTTCTGCCATTATCCCTAAAAGGAAAGAGAACTGCAGATATTTTTCATGGGTTTGCTGTACGTTGTCAGTATACATGTGTTCAGTTTCCTCTTAAAAGAATCGTGCCGCGAACGCAAGAGCGCGCGATACCGGGCCGCGGGACATCCTGTCGGGGGTGTCGGCATGTGCGCCCGAGAGGGGATGCGGTGCACCTTCGGATGCCTGCGGAAGAAGGCTATCCACACATCGGGACGGTATGTCCCTCTACAGGTGCTCGCCTGAGGTCTCCAGGGTGGATCGTTCGCCGGATCATCCGATCTCCTGCAAAGACCGCTGGACGGAGAATCGATGGGCAGCCGGGCTAGAAACAGGGGCAAAATCATCCTCCCTTCGAGGCGGTCCTATCAGCAGGGGTGGGAGCACGGCGAAGTATCGTCCCCCCATCTACCTCCCTTCAAGACTATCGTACTGCAGGGGTGGGGCACGGGGGGGGGGGGCTGCGCCCCCCGGCCCCCGTCTCCCCCCCCCCCCCCCCGCCCGGGCGTCGCCGCCAGTTCGCTGTTCATCGTCAGGTCTCCTTGATCCAGGCTTGGTCTTCGCGCCTGCTGGCGGTATTATAGCGCCGCGCCGGTCAGATGCGAAGCTGCC
>JAXDAH010000013.1:0-7569 GCA_034679905.1 Methanomicrobiales archaeon
CAACTTCTACCGCGACTTCTCCTACGAGGCCGTGTACGGCACTGATCCCCGCAAGGGGCCGATGGTCCTCGCCTGGTACAACGGCGAGGAGTCTCAGGGGGGATACGAGCTCCAGGGCGTGGGCTACCCGGACACCGGTTACTACCTGGGGATGCGGCTCTTCTTCTTCGCCGACACGTCCACGAACCCCTGGCACTGCCACGTCTTCGGCCACTGGGACATGCACGAGACGCTTCCCGAGAGCGACTGGTACAACTTCAGCGGCATCTGGCCCTCCTCGGGCGGGCTCTCCATGAAGTATGTCGACCGCATCCTGATCTACAGCGACGACTCCCCGCTCACGGTAGTTCCTCTGGAAGGCTACAGCGCTCCTCCCACCGATCCGGATGGCGACGGCCTCTATGAAGACCTGAACGCGAATGGGAGGAAGGATTTCAACGATGTCGTGCTCTTCTTCGAGCGGATGGAGTGGATCGCGGTCCACGAGCCGCTGGGCTGCTTCGACTTCAACGGCAACGGGCGGATCGACTTCAACGATATCGTGCTCCTCTTCGGGGAACTGTAGGAGAGGAGTATGGCGCGGCTACTCCGGTTCCTGGTCCTGCTCGTGCTCCTCTACGCGTTCGCCGCTGCAACCGCATCCGCGGCCACGACCCAGGTCCGCGTGGTGAAATACGCCAGCGACGGCACGACGGTGCTGAACGAAGCGACGTACACCTACCAGCAGCTGGAGCGGGAGTTCCCCGTGCACGGGGATGGGATGACGCACTACTACCTCCAGGGCCCGACCTTCAACGAGTCCGACATCTGGGATCCCGCGGAGTGGCAGAACGTGGATACCCGGGACTTCGGGGCGGTGAAGGGGACGGATGTAAAGGACCTCTGCGAGGCGGTGGGCGGGATGTCGTCCGGCGAGACGGTGCGGATCCGGGCTGCCGACAACTTCTACCGCGACTTCTCCTACGAGGCCGTGTACGGCACTGATCCCCGCAAGGGGCCGATGGTCCTCGCCTGGTACAACGGCGAGGAGTCCCGGGGGGGATACGAGCTCCAGGGCGTGGGCTACCCGGACACCGGCTACTACAAGGGGATGCGGCTCTTCTTCTTCGCCGACACCTCCGGCAATACGGAGGGCAGGCACGTCTTCGGCCACTGGGACATGCACGAGACGCTTCCCGAGAGCGACTGGTACTACTACAGCGGCATCTGGCCTTCTTCCGGGGGGCTCTCCGTCTACAACATCGACCGCATCTTCATCTACTCCGACGAGGATCCGCTGGGCGGCATCCAGGTGACGTCGGTGCCGGACGGTGCCCGGATCCTGCTGGACGGAGCGGATACGGGCGAATTGACCAATACGACGCTCACGGACCTTTCCCCGGGAGAGTATCTCGTCTCGCTCGCTCTGGACGGCTACGAAGAGGCCGAAGAGACGGTGACGGTGGAAGCCGGCCGAACTGTTCAGGTTCACGCCGATCTGGTCCCGCTGGCGGACCACGGAGACGCCGGAGCGGATGGAGGCCCGGACGCCTACTCCGGGTACCGCGGAAGGTCTCTTGCCATCCTGGCGAAGGGAACGCTGAACGGCAGTTTGGCGATCTACCGCAGCAGCGAGGCGGCGGCGACTCTCGCCGGGGGAAAGAGCGCCGCCTGCTCGATACCGGCCCCGCTCCCGCCGAACGCGACGGTGCGCCTGGCCCGGCTCTGCCTCTACACCGCGGGCGGATGGGACAGATCCCTCAAGAAGGCTGCAGAGAGCAGCCTCTCGGTGACGTTCGACGGGCGGAGCCTATCGCCCGACCGGGAGTACCAGGACGTGAACGCGAGCGATACTAAGGAACTGCTCGAGACCGTCTGCTACGATGTGACCGCGCTCGCCGCGAAGGGCGGCAACCATACCGTCGATGTCCGGAATACCGGGTCGGGGGATACGACCTTCACCCTGTACGGTGCCGTGCTGATCGCCGTTCACGAGGATGTATCCCGCCCGGCGATCGCCTACTGGATCGCGGAGGGCTGCGACGCGATCCGGGCGGACCCGGACGAGGGCGTGCTCGAGGATGCAGCCACGACCGACGTGGAGTTTGCGGGGGACGTCAGCGGGGACATCGGGGAGGCCCGGCTCACCCTCATCGCCACCGCGGCAACGGGGAGCGACGAGCGTGTCAACCGCATCCTGCTGAACGAAGGGGAGTGGGACAACCGCCTGGATGGCGGAGCGGACAGCATCAGCATCGCCGGGATCGACGTGCGGCCGTTCCTGAAAAAGAGCGGGAACCGTGCGGAGATCCGGAGCATCCCCGTGCGGGAGGCGGGCGACTACCTGGAGGTGCGCCACGCCATCCTGATGCTCGCGAAGGGGCCGGCGGGCGATGCCACCTCTGGAACCCCGAACGGCACGCTCCCCGCCACTACGGTCGAGACTACCCTGACACCCGCCGCCAGCCCCACGGCATCCGGGCTCGCGAACACGTCGCAGCCGCAGGAGGACGAGCCCGGCGGTATACTGGGCTGGCTCCAGGCGGTCCTCGGCGGGCTCCTGCAGTTCCTGCTCTCGCCCTTCTCCGCCGGCGAAGTGCGGAATACATCGACACAGGCGGAGGCGGTACCGTCGCCGCTTCCCACCCCTGCGGCCTCGCCCGCTCCCGCTGAGGAGCCCCGCAACCGCACCGCCAGCCTCTCGGTCGCCACGATCCCGCCGGGTGCGATGGTACACCTGGACGGGGTCTATACGGGGAGGACGGCTCCGGTGCGGCTGGAGGATCTCCCCTGCGGCAGCCACAGTCTCCGCCTGGAGCTGGACGGGTTCGCCGCCGAGGAGCGGGAGATCCTCCTGGAGCATGACGCGAACCTCTCGATCGTGCTCCGCTCGCGGGCAAAGCCGTTCCCGGACACGATCGACGCGACGATGGTCGAGAAAGATCGGGACGCGGTGCATGCCGGCGGGCTCTACATCACCTCCTTTCCCAGCGGTGCCCGCGTGACCGTGGACAACCGCGCGCTCGACAAAAGCACACCCTGCATCGTCTACGGGTTAAAAGAGGGGCAGCATACGGTACGGCTGACGATCGAGCAGCAGGATGCGGAGAGCGATTCGGCGAGGGTCTGGGTATACCCGCAGGCGATCTCGCCCGTCCACATCGAGACGAACCGGAATACCTGGATCCGCACCATCACGGTCGAGTCCGAAGCGTATCGGCGGGAGTATTTCACAGCAAACGGCGCCTATCCGCTGAAGAAGGTCCCCGCCACGCTGGATGTCCAGGGGCTGGACGCCTATATCACCTTCCTCCGCAACGGATCCTACCTCACCTGCCGCCTGGACAACCACCTGCGCAGTGGCGACGTGTTCGAGGTGCCCACCGCCGACCTCCGCCTCTTCAACCTTCGGGTGGAGTCGGAACCGCCGGGAGCGGAAATTTTCATCGACGGCTACGCGACCGGCTACTCCACGCCCTTCAGGATAGAGAATATCTCCGAAGGTCCGCACCGCGTGATGCTCTCGAAGCCCGGCTACACCGCGGCGGAGAAGAGCATCCGCCTGGGGTGGACACCGGGGGAGCCGGCGGATCAGATCGTCCGGCTCCGGCTGGAGGAGTACGTCTGGGGGTTCCTGACCGTGGACAGCACTCCGGCGGGGGCGAAGATCTACATCGACGGGCGGGACAGCGGCGAGAAGACCCCGCACACGTTCCCGGCCATGCCCGTCGGATCCTACGACGTGAAGGTGGTCGGGGAGACGGCGTCCCGAACCCGGGAGCGGGTGACGGTGGTTCCCTGGCAGAACACGCGGATCGCCGTCGATCTCACCTGATGCGGGATCGAACCCCCGCGTCGGGAGGTGTGGTTAAGCACAGATACTTAACATCGAGCCAGAATAGGGTGGATTTATTGTTATGGCAGTTGAACAATTCGTATTCCCGAATCAGGTGCTCCGTGGCAGGGCGAATCCATCTCTTCGCCCCGGTGTGCGGGTGTCGGGAGGGGGATGCATGCGTATTGAGAGGGTGCTGATGGGGGTGCTCCTGCTGGTCTGCCTTATGGGAGGCATCGTGCAGGCAGCGCCGACGACGGAACTGCGGGTGATCAAGATTGCCGCCGACGGCGAGACCGTCCTGAACGAGACCACGGTCAGCTACCCGTGGCTGGAGGCAAATCTTCCCGTGCAGGGGGACGGGAAGACGCACTACTACCACCAGGGCCCGGTCTTTGAGGAGGACCAGGAGGGCCGCTGGGACCGGAACGAGACTGCGAACTTCAAGGACCGGGGTGCGGTGAAGGGGACGGACGTGAAGGATCTCGCCAGGCTCGTGGGCGGCATGCAGCCCGGCGACGCGGTGATGATCCACGCCGTCGACGGCTACCATGTGGAGTTCCCCTACGGGAACGTCTACGAGCCGCAGCCGCGGCAGGGCCCGATCGTCGTCTGCTGGTACAACGGCGAAGATTCGCCTATAGGGGAGCGCGACGGCGTCGGCTACCCGCCGGACTACTTCGCGGGGATGCGTCTCGTGTTCTTCGCGGACACCTCCAGCAACACGGAGGGGAAACACGTCTTTGGCAACTGGGATATGCACGAGGTGATGCCGGCGGAGGAGATCCACCTCTTCGACAATCTCTACCCGTCGACGAACGGCTACACGGTCAAGTGGATCGACGAGGTGCGGATCTACAGCGGGGGCTACCACGGCGAGAAGGGCTCCACGGTGAAGTCCCTCTCGGGAGCGGCGGAGACGACCACGCCCGCCGTCCAGAGTCCGCTCTCGCTCGCGCCCGTCCTGTTCGCTCTCGTGCTGGTTCTCCTCCTGGCGGTCCGGAGGAGCCGCTGATGCCTGCGAGAACAGTCGGGCTGGCGAGCCTTCTCCTCCTCCTGGCATGTGCGCTCTTTAGCGGCTGCACGGCCTCTGTCGCCCCGCTCCCGCCCGAGGCGGAGGGCTGGACACTCACGCTGAACGGCACGACCGAGAAGGTGCTGGACTACGACGCGCTGCGCGCGCTGCCGTCCGTCACGGGGCACGGGTTTGCCGTCTCGACGGTGGGGATCAAGTACGGGCCCTACGTCTGCAGAGGCGTGGACCTGCGGGATCTGGCCGCGCTGGTGGGAGGGGCGGAGCCCGGGGATCAGGTCTGGGTCTCCGCTCCGGACGGCTACCTCTGGGTCTTCGACCACGACCAGCTGCAGGGGGAGGGATTCATCACCCTGGATCCGGATCTGAAGGAGATCCCGGCACCGTCGCTGCGGGTAGTGCTGATGTACGAGCAGGACGGCAAACCGCTCAGCTACGAGGACGGCGGCCCGACCCGGATCGCGATCGTCTCCGAGGAGGCGGGAGTCGTGACGGAGGGGAGCGCATGGGTGAAGTGGGTGGACCGGATCGAGCTCCACAGCGTGTAACGGACGGGGAAGGGTGATGCGGAGCGCCTGTCTTCTGGTGATGGCGGCCCTCATCCTGGGGGCCGCGGGCACTGCCGGGTGCAGCGGCGAGGAGCCGCAGAAGACGGTCCTCCGGGTGCTGCCCGCCGGAAGCCTGCTCCTGCCCTTCGAGGAGATCGAGAGGGAGTTCGAGGCCCGGCACCCCGGCGTGGACGTGCGGATCGAGGGGCACGGCAGTATCCAGGTCATCCGCCAGGTGACCGACCTCCGCCGCGAGATCGACGTGGTGGCGGTCGCCGACGAGTCCCTGATACCGGATATGATGTACATCCCCATGGACGGGAGCGGGAAGAACTACACCGACTGGTACATCCCGTTCGCCGCCAACGAGATGGTGATCGCCTACACCGATCGCAGTCGGTACGCCGATGCGATCACGCCGCAGAACTGGGCGGACGTCCTCTCCCGTCCCGACGTGCGGGTCGGGTTCTCCAACCCGATGCTGGACGCGGCCGGCTACCGGGCGCTGATGGTGGTCCAGCTGGCGGAAGGCTATTATGGGGACCCGGACCTGTTCGAGCGGGTCGTCGGCAGCCACTTCGCCCCGCCGCTCCCCGTGAGCGAGGAGGGGGGCGTGTCCACGATTGCGCTCCCGGAGATCCTGAAGCCCTCGGACGGCAAGCTGGCCATCCGGGACGGCAGCATCTACCTCCTCTCTCTCCTGGACGCCGGCGGCATCGAC
Source organism: Methanomicrobiales archaeon (assembly GCA_034679905.1). GTDB lineage: Archaea > Halobacteriota > Methanomicrobia > Methanomicrobiales > JACTUA01 > JASEFH01. The sequence goes on from JAXDAH010000013.1 coordinate 6,117, forward strand.
TATGCCTTCGAGTACCGCAGCGTCGCCGAGGCCCACGGGCTCCGCTGGCTGGACCTGCCGGCGGAGATCGACCTGAGCTCTCCAGAACGGGATCCCCTTTACCGTACGGTAAAAGTCCGGCTCGGATTCCAGCGGTTCCGCTCGATCGGGAGCGAGCGGACGGGAAGGCATATCGTGTATGCAATCACCATCCCGGAGAACGCCCCGCAGCGGGAGCTGGCAGAAGAGTTCATGCGCGCGGTCGTTGAGGATTTCGCGCTGGAAAAACCGGGCTGGCCGAGACCACTCGCATCTGCGGCTGTCTCTTCGGGCCCGCAGCAGTACAGGTGAAGAATGCAACAGATCTGTTATACACCCATCGGTATCCTCCGCACCCCGTTCCAGGAGTGGAGCCAAACCCCCATCCAGGCGGCATTCAGCGATGTGCCGGGGCGGGCGGAGGTATCCCCCGAGTACGTGGAGGGGCTGGAGGATCTCGAAGGATTCTCCCATATCACCCTCATCTACCACTTCCACCAGGCGAACGGCTTCAGCCTGCGGGATAGGCCGTTTCTGGACGGAACGAAGGGGCGGGGCATTTTCGCCATCCGCTACTACCGGCGCCCGAACCCCATCGGTATCTCCACGGTCCAGCTGGTGGAGATCCAGAACGGCGTCATCGAGTTCAGGGGTGCGGACATGCTCGATTCTACCCCGCTCCTGGACATCAAGCCCTTTGTAAAGGCGTTCGACAATCGCGAGTCTACCCGCGACGGCTGGGTGGATGCACAGTGCCTGGAGGGATTATCCGCCGGGGAGGCCACCCCGGAGAGTCTGGGGAGGAGGGATGCAGGAAGAACGCCGCCAGAAGGAGAGTAGACTCCAGCGCGTTACAGCCCAGGAGAAATACCCGCAGTCCGGGTGGAACGGTATCGGGGACCTGCATCTTCCGCTCCGGTCCTGGTGGACGAGCCGCCGCAGGATCCGGCATGACCGTTGCACCGTGGCGTTTGCCGTCGTCGGCGGGCTGCTGATTGCCATCACTCTCCTTGCCCTTGCCGCGATCACGCTACCAGAACTCTCCGATATCCCCCATCTCCTGGAGGTGGCGGCAGACAGCGGAGTCCTCAACTCCATCCTGATCACGTTTGGGGCGGGATTCCTGGCCGTGATCCTCCTGGTGCTCCTCGGAACTCCCCTCGCCTATATCCTCGCCCGCGAGCAGAGCGGCTGGAAGGGGATCCTGGAGAGCATCGTGGACATGCCCCTCATCCTCCCTCACACCGTGGCGGGGCTCATGGTCTACATCCTCTTCATGTCCCGGGGCTGGCTGGGGGCACCGCTCCAGGAGGTGGGGCTGGCCTTCGAGGATGCCTTCCCGGGGATCGTGGCGGCGATGCTCTTCGTCGCCTCCCCCTACTACGTCAACACCGCGCGGGAGGGGTTCGAGAAGGTCCCCCTCCACCTGGAGAAC
>JAXDAH010000014.1:0-2994 GCA_034679905.1 Methanomicrobiales archaeon
CCTACCTTCTCGACGGGGAGCCGGGGGAAGTCTACCTGTATGGCTACGTGGCCGAGCTCAAGACGGGCGAGGTGGTCCGGCAGGACCAGTACATCCGGTTCGCTCCGGAGAGCCGGCCCTGGATCGATCTCGCTCCGTGGATCCCGCTTGCGGCATACCACTGGGCCTCCGTCTTCATCCTCGTCGGGTTCGCGATGACGTTCGTCCGCGGCGAGATCCGGGGGGCGTTGCTCACGATCCCGATCTTATCGGGGGTCCTCTGGCTGATCGGGTGGTTCCAGGTGCCGTGGTTGCTGGTCGGGGCCGTGCTGGTGATCGGGGTTCTGGTCTACATGCGGATGGGGGAGAGCGACCTGGGGCTCTGATCCACGTTCTGATCTGCACATGCAGGTAACGAGACCCCCCCGGATCGCCGCGCTGCTGCCCCGGATCAGAAATGGCCCCGGGGTCGGATCGCCGGTTCTCGGATCCGGCCGCTCTCCGGGGAGTTCCCCGGCCGGGCCCCGCGATCTCGATGCAGCGCCCCCGGTTTGATAACTTCGCCGGGGTTTTTTGCTCCGATTGGATCGGATCCGTACGTGATCCCAGAACATCGGTATACCTTATGTGCCTCTGGCGCAAACCACCTCATCGATCTAAAATGGCAGAAAGGCAAGACGCGGAAGACATCCCCCGGTTTTCCGACTTTGCAGATGAAAAAAAGCGGCTAGAAGGCACGAAACTTAGGGTCGCAGACATCCTCAATCAAGAGATCCTGCTCACAGGCTATTCTATCGATCCCAGCAAATTCCCGACGAAAGACGGTGGATCAAAGAACCGCCTCATGCTGGAGTTCGTCCTCGATGGGGAGCAGCACGTCACTTTCACTGGGTCGGAGGTGCTGATAGCACAGATTCAAAAATATCATGACAAAATCCCGTTCTACACCACCATCAAGCACATCGACCGCTACTACACCTTCGAGTGATCCCAAGGCAACCCTTATCCCCCGGCAGGGCAACCTTCCTGCCGGAAGCCGCGTTGTGTGAGCCAACCCTTTCCGTGTTCTCCTAGCAGGGGGCAATTGGAATAATGGGCGGAATGCGGGGCTCGGTTATCTCAATGCGAATAACACCGCCTCGAATTCCAATCGTAACAATGGCACGCACCTCGAGCTCATGGTTTTGCCACCTGGGCGGCCCTGAACAGCGGCTCTCCCGAACCGGTACTCCGGTCAAACACACACCGATGCCTTGCGGAGGAGTTAGTAGCCCGTGCGCGAACGCCCCTCTGCCGGGCGGGGCTCCACCGCCATGAAACGGCACGGCAACCTCTTCTCCCAGATCATCGAGTACGAGAACATCGTCCGTTCGCATCAGCAGGCGCGGCGCGGCAAGGCCCGCTATCAGGAAGTCCAGATGGTGGACAAAACCCCGGATGTCTTCTTCGACGCTATCCAGAAGTCCCTGGAGGAGCAGACCTTCTGCACCTCCCCCTACGTCACCAAGCGGATCTTCGAGCCGAAAGAGCGCCTGATCTACAAGTTGCCGTATTACCCCGACCGGATCGTCCACCACGCGATCATGAACGTGATCCAGCCGATCTGGGATCGGATCTTCATCTATGATCTCTACTCGGCCATCCCCGGAAAAGGGCTGCACAAAGGATCCTACCGATTACGCCGGTTCATGCGCGATGCGGAGAACACGCGCTACTGCCTGAAGTTCGATATCAAGCAGTATTACCCGTCCATCGACCACCTGATTCTTCTTGACCTGATCAAGCGGAAGATCAAGTGCAAGAAGACGCTCTGGGTGCTGGAAGAGATCATCACCAGCGCTGAAGGTGGGAAGAACGTCCCCATCGGGAACTACCTCTCGCAGTATTTCGGCAATATCTACCTGAACTGGTTTGATCATTGGATCAAGGAGGATCTGGGGCGGGACTACTATCTCCGCTACTGCGATGACGGGGTGATCCTCGGCAGCACCAAGCAGGAGGTGCTCGATCTCCGCGAGCAGATCGGGCAGTACCTCGCGGACAACCTCGACCTGACGCTCAACCGGAAGACTGCGATCCTGAAGGTCGATGTGGTCGGGATCGACTTTCTGGGCTACCGTCACTTCCGTGAGTATACGCTGCTCCGCAAATCCTCCGCGCAGCGGTTCAAGAAGAAGATCCGGTACATCGAAGACAACTATCGCACGATGCCCCCGCAGAAGGTCGTCAGTTCGGTGATGTCGTATTATGGCTGGCTGCAGCACTGCGACTCCTACAACCTTCAGCGCAAGTACCTCTTCGAGAACCCGAAGATCCTTGCGATCATGGATCTGGCGGCAGAGGATCTTGGGATCAAGAATCCGCTTCTCAAAGCGATGGAGCAGGCGCGGGAAAAGTGCTGAAGATCTTGGAATCAAGAACCCGCTACCCCCTAGAACATAGGTACTGTTTATATGGCCTGAAAAGCCATGCGGGAGTATTATGCGACGGAAAGGAGGGAAGACGGCGCTTGCGGGACAACCCGTTCGCTTGCTTACCGTCAAGGAAACAGCTGTTTTTCTGGGCGTGACCCCGAAAACAGTCCGACGGTGGTTAAACGATAAGGATCACCCGTTACCTGGCGTAAAGATCAACTCTCGTGCGTGGCGAGTTGTTGAAGGCGACCTGCTGGAGTTCCAGAGTACGGGGTACATCGAGAAGTAGGGGTTCAATCTATTGGAGGAGTAAAATGAGCGTAAAAATGCGTGTTCTAACTATTCTCAGTGTGCTGCTTGCCGTCCTGCTGCTGGTCCAGCCCGCCGCCGCCGAAGACAACTCCCCCGGCGGGATCCTCGAAGCGATCATCGACTTCTTCACCTGGTGGATCCCGGAGAGCGAGTCCTCTGGAACGGTGACAACCCTCTCTGAAGAAGAGAGTTCCGATATCCCGGGCACCAACATCACGGCCGTGCCAACCGTAGAACCGACGACGACGCCCGGGGAGAATGTCACCGCCACCCCGACCCCCGCGCTGAC
>JAXDAH010000015.1:0-7927 GCA_034679905.1 Methanomicrobiales archaeon
GGTCGGGGGGGCCATATGGCCCCCGGGCTGTTTGTGGGCCAGGCCCTCCACACTTAATACCTGTCCCGAAATATCCAGAAGTGTGTTGGGGCGGGGGGGCATATAGGGCTTTGGAGTCGGTGCATGCGCACCGATCCCGAGTGAGTGATCGAACCCGCGGACCTGCAGCGCGATCCGCCGAGGAGCGTCCGGGATTTCGGGCGATGCACGTTCCTGCACCGCAGGGCGGCAAGACGCCTCACTGCCGGGCATGCGACGGACAGCCGGGGCCACCGGTCGGCGTGGATCGGTATGCAGGGGGAATCGCACGGCTGGAGAATTCGCCGCCAGAGGCGCCCGATCAGTTGCGATGCATTTCTCCTTCTCCTCCTGTGCAGAATCGCCCGAAACGAGGCTCTATGGATTGCCCGGGCGCCCTCAAAACATATTTATAATCTCCGTCTAACAGGCAGTGCCGGCATCACGGCGATAATGGGGTGATAGCCCATGGCACTTTCGGATGAGGAGATCAAGAAGAAGGTCGTCGACGAGCTCTACTGGGATACGAGGGTGGACGCGTCGAAGGTTCAGGTGATCGTCGAGAACGGCCGCGTGACGCTCAGCGGCACCGTCCCGAACTACACCGCCCGCACGCGGGCGACGTGGGATGCGTGGAACGTCGGCGGCGTCATCTGGGTGGAGAACAACATCACCGTCCGCCCTCCGCCGACCGTGAGTTTCCTGAGCGACGAGGACATCAAACAGGCGGTGGTGCGCGCCTTTGCAGAGGATCCGGATCTGGACACGACGGACATCCGGATCTCGGTTAAGAACGCCACCGTCACGCTGGAGGGATCCGTGGACGAGTCCTGGAAGCGGGGCGCGGCGGAGCGGACCGCCTGCAGGGCCCGGGGGGTGTGCGACATCGTAAACAAGTTGACCGTCGTCCCGACCATGAGCGTCGCCGACAGGGCGATCGCCGACGACGTCCGCGCTGCCATCGAGCGGAACCGCAACGTGAACATCGAGGATGTGACGGTCAGCGTCTCGGATGGCGTGGTGACTCTCTCCGGTTCGGTACCCACCTGGGCTGCCCGGACGGCGGCGGTCAATGCGGCTGATTTCACCCGGGGCGTCGTGGACGTCGTCGACAATCTTGTCATCCGGCCGCCCGAAGAGATAGCGGAAACGGTCTGCTGAGCATCAGGAGGGAGAAGAGTTATGGCATGGAGAGGACCGCCATCGGAGTTCTGGCGGGATTATGAGACGATGATGAACGACATGCAGAGGCGTTTCGACGAGATGCTGCGCGGATTCGGACGGGCACTGCCGGAACGGGAGACCCGGCAGCTGTTCCCGATCGCCCGTGGGGCCGAGATCACGGTCGACGTGCGGGAGCACGAGGACGAGATCATCGTGGCGGCCGATCTGCCCGGTTTCGAGAAACAGGATATCCACGTGCGGCTCCTGGATCCGCAGACGCTGCTGATCTCCACCGAGCGCCGGAGAGAACGGGAGGAGGAGAGGGAGGACTACTACCTGCGCGAGCGCACCTACGGGGCGATGTCGCGGACCGTCTTCCTGCCCTCGGACGTCTCGGAGCAGGGGGTATCGACCAGCTTCAAGAACGGCGTGCTCGAGGTGCGCCTGAAGAAGACGGCAGAGGCGCGGGGAAAGGAGATCCCCATCGAGTAGGCGGATGGGCCTCTCCCATCTCTTTCTGCGGTGCCGCGGTCGTCTCCTGCGGTTCTGTCCCGCCCACCAAAACGATCGCACGGCGAGCTCCGGTTCGCCAACGGCATCCCCTATTCTATCCCCATGGCAATCCCAACCCGGCAGCTGGAGCCCCCCAGATACGCCCGCCGATCCGCCTGCGGACAGAGCGCCCCGATAGCGTCTGTCGCCAATCTCCGTAGCGATCTCCCCGGCGGCCAGCGTATTCGGTGCCGATCCTGTGACTGCCCCGTCTACGGATCCGCCGGGACGATAGCCCTGTCCAGCGTTCTCCCAAGCGGAATCGGCCGATCTGCCTCCGTCGCACAGGCTGCCCGTCCGCTTCGAATCCATCATCGACGGACGTGCCCGCGCAACTGTTATATCTCCCTTCCTATCAGGGATGAACGGATGGTCCGATGGCTCTCACCGACGAGGAGATCGAGAGGCGGGTCGCGGATGCGCTCTCGCGATCCCTGGATGCTTCCGGCATCAGCGTCCGCGTTCGCGATCGGTACGTGACGCTCGCGGGCATCGTGCCGAGCTGCCCGGCCCGCCAGATGGCCGGACGGATTGCAGCCGCGGGGGAGGAGGTCGAAGGGGTCGACAATCGGCTCGCCGTCGTCTACGATCCTGCAGTCCCGATCCCGGACGACGCCGAGATTGCACGCCGAATACTGAACCGCATTGCCGAAGATCCCAACCTGAACGCCGACGCAATCCGAATCGCCGTGGATCGCGGCGCGGCGATCCTGGAGGGTGCTCTGGATGCGCCGTGGAAACGGGATCTGGCAGAGGATCACGCCTGCCAGGTGCGGGGTGTCGTCAGCATCAGAAACCGCCTGGATGTGGTGCCGACGGGGGCGGCTGCCGACGCCGTGATCGCGCAGGATGTGCGGACGGTAGTCGACCGGCTCTCCCCCTCTGCGGATGTGATCGTCCGTGTGGAGAACCGTGTGGTCACGCTCGAGGGGAGTGTGCCGGATAGAGAGGCTCTCCACGCGATCCTGGAGGCGGCTTCGCTCAACCCGAATGTCGTGGGGGTGATCGATTCCACGCTGCCGCCGGCAGAGACGTGAGGTCGCGGTACGCATCTCCGCACTCCTGGATTGCCCTGCCGCCCGAAGGATGCCGGGCACTCTGCCGGAGCTCCTCGATACACGGCGGATTCATCCCTGCAGATGCAACGGCCCTCCCATCAACACGATGTGCGCGTGCAACGGATGCAGACGGGATGCTGTGCAGCATCGGAGCCCGGCAGAATCCGGGGGACAGACATGGGCCGGACGGCGGGATGGACGGGCACCAGCAGCCTCTGCCGCTGAAATGGCCGCTACCGTTTCCTGTTTCCCCGGATCAGGATCGTTGACGTCCTGCACCGCCGGCACTGGATGCGAATGGTGTTCCGGACCTTGCCGACGAGCCCCGCCTTGTACCCCATGTACGTCCAGGTGTAGCCGCAACGGTGGCACGTCACCTGGATGTGATCCTGCATGCATGGGAGGTGGCCGGAACGGTCATTTGAACTTTGAGGATGGGAGGCGCGAAAGTGACCCGCCCTCCGCCCCCCGGGTGCCAAAGTATTTCAGGAGGAGCTGTCCTCAAGACCTGCGATGCGGGTGCGGTACAGGATCGCGATTCTGGTGGTGGGCCTCCTTCTCGTTCTCTCGGGCGGATGCGAGGATGCACCGGCGCTTTCCGGTAACCTCACGGTGCACGTCCTCGACGTGGGCCAGGGCGATGCTATCCTGCTGCAGTCCCCCGCCGGGAGAACGATGCTGGTCGATGCCGGCCCGATAGGATCCGACCCCGAGGTGCTGGCATACCTGGACGCGTACGGCGTCCGCTCCCTGGACATCGCGGTGGCTACCCATCCCGATGCCGACCACATCGGCGGCATGGCCGCAGTGCTCGAGGCCGTTCCCGTGCGCCAGTTCGTCGATGCAGGGTATCCCCATACCACCGAGACCTACGAGAACATGCTGGTCACGATCGACCGGCAGGATATCCCCTACCGGACCCCGACCCGCGGCGATACCCTCGCCTGGGATCCCGCCGTGCGGGTCGCCGTGCTCAATCCCCCGGAGACCTTCCACGACGAGACGAACGAGAACTCGGTCGTGCTGCGGGTGTCGTACGGAACGGTGGACATACTCCTGATGGGCGACGCCGAGAGTGCGGTCGAGCAGGAGATCATGAACGAGGCGGTCGACTCGGAGATCCTCAAGGTGGCGCACCACGGGAGCGCATCCTCCACCTCGGAGGCGTTCCTCGATGCGGCGACCCCCGAGGTGAGCATCATCTCCGTCGGGAGCGGCAACTCCTACGGCCATCCCGCGGCGGAGACGATCCAGCGGCTCGAACAGGCGGGATCGACAGTCTATCGCACCGATCAGGCGGGGACGATATCGGTTGTCGCGGACGGCCGCACCTACTGGATCGAGACGGAGAGCTCCCGCCCGGTACCGGCAGCCACGCCGGCATCCGCATCGGCGACCGCCTGCGACTGCTCAGCGGACCGGTTCGACTGCAGCGATTTCGCCTGCCGGCCCGACGCCCGGGCCTGCTACGACCACTGCATGTCGCTGGGCAGGGGCGACATTCACCGCCTGGATCTTGACGGCGATGGAGAAGTCTGCGAATCGCTGGCGGAGGTGTGCTGAATGAAGGTCACGGTGGACCGGATCGAGGGTGACCTGGCGGTTCTTCTGGTGCGGGGAGACGAATCGGTCCAGATCCTCCTGCCCCTGCGGCTGCTGCCGCCGCTGCGGGAGGGTGACATCCTGGATATCGCCATCGCAAAGGACGAACAGGCGACGGAGGAGGCCCGGGAACGGGTATCCGCGCTGGTCGAGCGATTGAAGAGGAAAAACCAGGATTAAGGAGCACTTTTCCCTGTTCTGCACGGCATCGCCATTCTTCGGAAGTATGAGGATCCCACGATGGTCGCGACGATTGTGGTCGATGCCGGTCGGCATCGCCCGGAGTCCCCGGGCGCGGCATCGTCGGGGCAACGAGCAAAGGATCCGGAGCAGGGAGTCGCGGCAGCGGTACGGCGCCGTCAGGAGCACAGCGCCGGCTGCCGGACATCGGGGATGCGCCGGGAGGCGACTGCGAGGGCATCCCCCGGCTTCACATCGCTACTCCATCCAAAAGGCTGCAGAACGGGAGCGAGGATCCATACCCCGATACCCGTATATCGCTATCGATTGCGGATGAACCCGCGTATCCCCGCTCTCCCGGTCTTCCGCACAGGGTTGCAGGTTGGGCGCTGCCCTTCTCCGGGGGGAAGAAGCCTGCGCAGGAGCACACGGCCGCCAAGCTTCTTCTCCCGCGATAAGCCGTGCGATGGGCGGCGATGCGGGTGGCGGGAACGGTACAGCCCGCCACGACGCAAGCCAGCGAGCGAGTGGGGCGTCAGGAGGCCTGGCATAACCGAGAAAAAGAAGAGCGAGTCTCCGAAGTGAGCCGGCAAACGAGGAGTCTCACCCGTCTTCGGACCCGGGGAAGAAGGGTCGGGGTCCTCGCCACCCCCGGTCAGGTAATAGGCCGCCCGCTGGGCATCCACCGCCGCCCGGATCACATCGGCCGCCGAGCTGTTGCGGATGTGCCGCAGCCACCCGGAGATGTAGACCGCCTGGTTTTCGAGCATGGTCAGGTCCGTTCCCGTCTTAGCACACAGGAACGCGGCATCCATCTCCGCCGCGAGCTCCTCGCGGCTGTAGCACTCGGTCCCGAAGCGGTTCGGATCTGCGACACCCGGGCGGTTCAACCGGGAGACATGCACCGTCCAGGGGGTCAGCTCGTGGAAGAGCGAGGCGGGCGGGCAACTGACCATGAACCTAGCGTGCGTTCATACGCTTCTGACCTTCGCCACGGAGAGGAACGCGCGGTCCTCACCCCTGATTGAGCGCGTCTGACCGATGACGTTGAACTTCGCGCTTGACCGGATATCGCCCGAGCTGCTGCCCGCGCTCACCTCCACCGGACCGGGCTCCAGGATGACATCGCCGGAGAGCCCCGTGTAGGCGAGCACGCTCATGGGCACCACGAACTCGACCTTCTTCGATTCACCGGCCTCCAGATCGAGACGTGCGAAACCGATGAGCTGCTGCGCGGGCAGCGTCACGCCGGTGGCCGTATCGGCGGCGTAGAGCTGCATGATCTCTGTCCCGCGTCGCTTCCCCGTGTTGGTGACGGTGAGCGACAGCCGTGCTTCGCCGTCCACGTCGACGGTATCGCTCTCCAGCTCTAATGGTCCATAGTTGAATGTCGTGTAGCTCAAGCCGTGGCCGAACGCGAACAGCGGTGTGGACGGCATGTCGCGATAGCCGTGATGGATATCGGCGGCGGTCCTCCGATACCCGCTGCCGATTCTCTGGTTGTGGTGGATAGGAACCTGACCGACATGCCGCGGGATCGTGATCGGCAACTTCCCTCCGGGATTCGTGACACCGAAGAGGGAGTCTGCGATCGCGGCTCCGTGGTGGGGACCTCCGAAGAAGGCGATGAGGACGGCCGGTAGGCGGTCGATTACGGGGGCGAGGCCCAGAGGACGTCCCATCGACACAATGGCGACGGTCGGCCTCTCAACAGCTGTCACGGCGTTGATAAGCTCCACCTGCTGCGCCGGCAGGTCGATATTCGCCGTGTCCATGCCCTCTCCCTCCGTGCGATCGTTACTTGCCCATGACGAGTGACCGCCGACGGCGAGGATGACCACGTCGGCCTCTCGGGCTGCAGCGACAGCGGCGGGGATGTCGGTGGGCTGGATTGGCGTCACACCGGTGCCGGCGACCGCGGTAATTTTGGCGTTCGGCAGGAGGCTCCGGATCGCCTCCGTGAGGGACATCGCGGGGTAGTTGACCTTGACGTAGGCCTCCATGTCCACACCCACCAGATCCTGGAACTCGGTCTTCATCGCGGCCTTCGCCTCGGCCGGCAGGATCGCTTCACCGGCATCGGCCCCTACCATCGAGGTCTCGGCGCCGCCGATCCTGGCTAGCAGTAACTGCACGCCTGCCGGATAGGTGTAGGCCGGGAAGCCGACCATGGTGTTGTCGGCGTGGGGTCCGATGACCGCCACTTTCTTGAGGTCCCGGCTGAGTGGCAGGAGACCCTTCTCGTTCTTGAGCAAGATCACCGATTCGGCGGCCAGCCGCCGGGACAAGTCGTCCCCCTCCCCCGCGAGGGCGCGTATCGGCTCTGGTTCCTCCGGGATGTATGGGTTGTCGAACAGGCCGAGGGCGAACTTGTCGCGCAGCACGCGGCGGACGGACTCATCCAGGAGAGATTCCGGCACTTTGCCGCTCCGCACGGCCTTGGCAAGCACCTGCCCGTACCCGTGGATGACCGGTAACTCGACATCCATGCCGGCCGCGAGGGCGAGCGTTCCGATCTCCTCAGCGGTGTCGGCGACACATTGACGCGTCTGTGCCCACCCGACGCCGACGTAGTCGGATACGACCGTTCCGGTGAAACCCATCCGATCGCGCAGCAATCGCGTCAGCACATCTTTCGAGACATGGATCGGTACGCCGTCGAACTCGGAGTACGACGCCATCACGGACCCGAGCCCGGCCAGCCGGATAGCGGCCTCGAACGGACGAGCGTAGACGTCGTAGAGCTCGCGGGGGAGCACCGCGGTCGCCGCCATGTTCTGGCCAGCCTCGGTCGTCGCGTAGCCGAGGAAGTGCTTCGCGGTCGCGATCACGCCGTTGCGCAGGTCGTCCCCTTGCATCCCCTTCGTGAAGGCGACGCTCATGGCGCTGACGAGGTAGGGATCCTCTCCGTAGGTCTCGTGCACCCGTCCCCAGCGGGCATCGCGGGAAACATCCATGACGGGCGCCAGAGCCTGGAGAAGGCCCACCGACCGCATCTGTCGACGCATGAGGTCCGCCATCACCTCCACCAATTCGGGATCCCACGTCGCCGCGAGCCCGATCGCCGTGGGGAAATGGGTGAAGCTGCGGGAGCACACGCCGTTCAGCGCCTCGTTGTGGAAGATTGCCGGAATACCAAGGCGGGTCTCGGTAACTAGGTAGCGCTGGATCGCGTTGACGATCTTCGCTATCGTCTCGGGTTTCTTGTGCCCCATTAATCCGAGCCCGGAGATCTGTCCGAGGCCCTGCTTGAGCTGGGCCTCGAGCTGGCTATGGATAGGTCCATCGGGGCCGAGCAGAGCCATGGGATAGACCGCAGACAACTGCATCGCCTTCTCCTCGATGGTCATCTT
>JAXDAH010000016.1:0-7637 GCA_034679905.1 Methanomicrobiales archaeon
ACGGCCCCCACCCCCGCTGGTACGATAGAGGGGAGGTGGATCGGGGATCCTTGCTATCGATTGTGCCTGCTTCGAGATGCCTGGAAGACCTGTCCTCGCTGTGAAGCATCCTTGCGCTGACCGCATCGAACTGCAGAACACGCTGACCCAATCGTCGGATCGCTGTACCAGCCCAATCGCACTCAAGAGGGAGGAGGGGCAGAAGACAAATCACTGTGCCTTCACCCCGCCGCAGGATTCTCCCTATCGGAATATAGAGACGTTCTGCTCCTCCGATCCCGGAGCGAGGCGGGATCGCCACCCGCATCGCCGGTTCCTTCTTCCATACCCGGGGCTATCGAACACCCGGGAAAGACCGGAACCGATGTTCTGCCTTCCCCATGTAGCGAACATGCAATCCACGGGTTCTCCGCATTGGTTTCCCCTCGCTCCCTCCCTCTGCAGCGTTGCCTGTACCTCTCGCGGACAGAGCGGCGATCGGGGATCGAAAGCCGACTCGGGAGCCGCGCGATCCGTGAGGTGCCGCAGCAACCTGGCTCTGTACTCTATGGCCGGGTCGGATGACCATTCGAACTGGAGGAAAATATGAAACAGACGTCCGGAATCAGGTTTAAGTAATTCGACTTTATATATAATATTGTACCTATGTACCGCCGTAGAATGTACAGCATACATAGTTTACGCTTACCAGGAGCCGGAGGTGGCTTACATTGTACTCACCGGATACAACCAAGTATCTCATTCACATATACCTGCATGCCGAGGGGGTGGTCGAAAAATCCGACGTGATCGGAGCGATATTCGGCCAGACCGAAGGTCTCCTCGGCGAAGAGCTGGATCTGCGGGATCTCCAGCGGACGGGCCGCGTGGGGAGGATCGACGTCCAGATCCAGAGCAAGAAGGGAGAGACGCGGGGCGATATCCTCATCTCGTCCTCCCTGGATCGGGCTGAAACGGCAATTCTAGCCGCATCCCTGGAGACGATCGACCGCGTCGGGCCCTGCATCGCCCATGTGACCGTGGAGGGGATCGAAGATATCCGCACTACCAAGAGGAGGCAGATCGTCAACCGTGCCAAAGAACTCCTCTTCGAGGGATTCGAGGAGGGCAGTATCGACAGCGCCAGCCTTCTCGACGAAGTCCGCGAAGGCATCCGTATCGAGAAGATCGTGGAGCTCGGCGAGGCGAAGGTGGCAGCCGGCCCCCAGGTCCTGGAATCCGACCAGATCATCGTCGTCGAGGGGCGTGCGGATGTGATCAATCTCTTGAAGGCCGGCATCAAGAATGCGGTCGCCGTTGAGGGCACCCGCGTTCCACCGCTCGTCGTGGATCTCTGCGAGACCAAGACCGCCACTGCCTTCCTCGACGGAGACCGTGGAGGGGAGTTGATCCTCCGGGCTCTCCTGCAGGTGGCCGATATCGACTATGTCGCCTTCTGCCCCCGGGGAAAGAGCGTGGAGGATATATCCCGCAAAGAGATCACCAAGGCGCTGCGCAACCGCGTGCCGGTGGAGTACGTGCGGGAGCAGAACCGAGAGCGGGAGCCTTCAAAACCGGAGGGCGAGGTCCCGGTGACCGCCGAACCGCCGGCGTCGGAGGAGCCGAATGTCCACAAGTCTCCCCAGAACCTCAAGGGGCACATGGAGGAGGTGAAGAACCGCATGATCGCACGATTCCTCTCCCCGGACTTCTCCATCGTGCATGAGTCGAAGGCCGATGAGGTGGAGAAGATCCTGGAGATGGTGGATGGTGATGTCGCCGGCGTTGTGGTCGATCGTGTCGTCGACCAGAAGCTCCTGGATCTCCTTGTCGCCAGGGGGATGGAGTTTCTCGCCGCCCCGGATTTTCGCGGCATTGTGAAACGGCCTCTGTCCATCAAACTCCTGAAGATCCGGTAATTCATGGACGCCCAAATATATTTATAATCATATCTACCATCTCTTTAGCAACGGTCGTGACGTGCATGCACAAGGAAGAACTTCTCGTACTCCATCAGATGCTGGTTGATATCAAGAACTACTTTGAGAAGGTGAACCCCGGTCTGAAATTCTCGCAGTATTACGCCTTGAAGATCGACCCGGGCCAGGTGCACAGGAGCAAAATGGAGCACAAGTATGCGATCTTTGTGCTGGGGACGGAGCTTGCCAACGCCATGCGGGATGTGGAGTTCTCCGCGTCGGGAAGGATCTCTGCACGCATGCGGGAGCTCGCGGAGAAGACCTTAAAAGAGATCGAGTGCCTCCAGTAAGTACGACCCTCGAACGTCTCTTTCATTCTCCGTCAAAAGACGGTTTTAAGAGGTCCCGAAGCCTGGCTCGGCAGCTCTTCGTCCCGCTGCAGGGGAGAGGAACTTCAGGCCTGTCCTGCTGCACCGCATCCGGTTCTTCGGCAAAGGCTCTTCTGAGTTCCGGGTCGAGAGCCCCCGCCCTGTCCCAGCACTGCAGCGCCTCTTCCGGCCGGTTCAACCCTCCTTCCAGCGTGATTCCAAGAAATGCCCAGAGATCTGCGTTCCTGGGATCCAGCCGGAGCGCCCGCTCGTAGAGGCGGACCGCCTCCTCGTACTGTCCCCGGTACGCCAGCAGATCCGCCTCGAGAGCGTAGCCGTCCGCCTGCTCCCGGGACGCATCGCGCTGCTTCCACTTCGTCTGCCTCTCCTCGGCGATGGCGCTTCAACTCCTCTCTTGCCGGTTCTTCGCAGATCGAGATGAGGCTTCCGTTTTCCGTTTGTGCACGACACCGCCAGGATCATGCTCTCAATTTTTATTGTTCGGATGCTATTGCCTCGCGCCGCAGCTGTATTCCTCCACCCTCCTGCAGCGGACGGGGTTCGTTACAATCCAGAAGTCCCCATACGACCGATCCAAACCGTGCTTTCCGTGTATGCGGTGTATCGCAGCGGCGGGGGGAAGGGGTCTGGAGGGGGAGGAGGGCGTGCCCCCCTCCCCCCGTACCCCCAGCCCCGCTAGTACGATAGGCGGGAAGAGAGGAAACGGTTCTGCTTCGTGGTCTATCAGGAGGGCACGCTCTCGGATCGTCCGTAACCGTTGGTATGCCGTCTCAGTGGCTTAAGTTATCATACGTCCTATCGTACTCGCAACGATGGACATACTAGAAGAGAGGGGGCATCCGGCCCGTCCATCGCCCCGGGCATCCCGGGGCCGGGCCAACAGCATGCAGATGACCGCGGAATCGGGTGCGTGTCCGGTGAGGCTCCCCTCCGGTTCTGCCATATCCCGCCGCGGCAAAACCGATTCTGCCGGCCGCCCCGACACCTGCGTTTTGGACGCAGAATCCATGGATCGCGTGGCAGAAGAGCAATCCAGAATGTTAATAAAAGTACCTCTCCATGGTACAGGTATCGGGCACGATCCCCGGGACGACCCCCCATGCATGCCACGGTCCCCGTATCCCCGGCTCTCCAAGGTTTATTGAAGCATGCCGAGGAGCTGCTGGGAACCGAGATACTCCTCCGCCGTCTTCCCGATGCACCGGATGGGGGTCTCCTGCTGGACCCCTACTCCTACGACTGCAGCCATCCCATCATCGTCTCTCCCGCCCGGCAGCTGGGACTGCTCAAGGATGTCGCGATCGCAGAGAACTGTATCCTGCTGCTGATGAAGGGGGCCGCCCATGCACGAGGAGAGTATCGGGTCCTCTCCTTCGACGCCGGTAGCGTGCAGAGAGGGATGGAGCAGATATACCTGGATACGCTCAAGGATACACAGACCCGCTCCCTCGGCATCGCGCGGAAGAAGAAGCTGATCTTCTACCTCTACATGCTCTTCTTCGAGGCCCTGACAGAGATCCCCCTGCGGATTCTTGCCAACATCTACATGGCCCGGCTGCTGGAGCCGATGCGGAATGCGCACGTCTACCGCCTCCTGAAGGAGAGCAGCCGCGATATGCACGAGCTGGTGGCGTTTCGAGACCTGCTTCCCATGCGCTACTTCGTGCTGCACAACGCGATCTACTATGCCCGTGACATCGCCCTGGCAGAGACTGCCGCTGTCTACGACCTCCATCCGCTCATTCACGTCCCGGAGCTTCGGCGCTTCAAGAACCTGGAGGTGAAGGAGATGATGACCCACCGCTGGAACCGCTCCCCGTGGTACCACACCAAGCTCGTCGGGGATCGTCTGCGCCAGGAGCTGGCACCGGCCCTGGAGTTCGATTGTGCCGTCGCGAAGACCCGGGACTTCTATGGCGACCTCTTCAATCTCAGCACGCGGATCGCGGACCGCTGGATCCTGCGGATGTCCATGCAGGGGTGGTACTCCTGGGAGAGTTCCGGGCATCTCCGTGATGCCATCGCCTGCCAGGATACGATAGAGAGGCAGGCGGCAGATGCCGTGTTCGGTGAGATCTGATCCAGAGGTTCTCCGGATTGCGGGATTGCCGCGGCCTCAGCGCAATTTAAAAATTTTTTTACCGAAGGTCGCGAAAAGCTGTAGGTATGCTCTATCTCGCTGCTCCGGAGGAAGGCCTGGATGGCATGGAGATCAACAATGCCATCGAGGCCGTATTTGCCGCCCATGCCCGGGGAGAGGTCCAGATGCCGCCGAAAGTGTATGTCACCCTGCCCCTCGGAGACTTCCGCACCATGCCGGGCTATGTGCCGGCTCAGGAGACGGCGGGTGTCAAGATCGTGAACGTTCACCCCGGCAACCGTGCGATGGGGCTGCCCACCGTGATGGCGCTGACCATCCTTCTGGATGCCCGCACGGGCTCCCCGGAAGCACTCCTGAACGCGACACGGCTCACCGATCTCCGTACCGGGGCTGGCGGGGCCATCGCCTGCCGGCGTCTGGCACCCAAAAAATGTATCGTGCTCGGGGTTATCGGCTGCGGTCAGCAGGCGGAAGCGCAGATCCGTGCCATCGCACTCGAGCGGGAGGTCGAGGAGGTGCGGATCTGGGGGCCGACCCCGAGCAGGGCGGAGCGGCTAGCGGCTGTCTTCCCCACTCTCGACGTACGCTGCGTCCCGATCGAGACGGCCTGCGATGCGGACGTGCTGGTCACCACCACCCCCTCCCGGAAACCCCTTGTGATGGACGCCTGGGTGCACGAGGGGACGCACATCAACGCCATCGGTGCGGATGCACCCGGAAAGCAGGAACTCGATCCCCGCCTGCTCAAGAGGGCCCGGGTCTTCGTCGACGATCGGGAGCAGGCAGTCCACTCCGGCGAGGTGAACGTGCCGATCTCCGAAGGCGTCTACCGCCCGGAGGAGATCGCCGGCACGCTCGGCGAGGTGGTGATTGGCAGAAAAGGCAGGGAGAGCGGGGGCGAGATCACGATCTTCGACTCCACAGGCCTCGCCATTCAGGATCTGGCCATTGCCCGGCTCGCCCTTCAGAGCGCAGCGCGGAGTGCAGTGGAGTTACAGTTCCCCTGATCCCTCTCTCTCCGTGAGCGGGGTGGAGAACTTCTTCCAGACCTTTTCGCGATAGACCTTGCCGCTGTTGTAACTGCAGAAGGGTATGATGCGTCCGTCCGGCGTTGCATAGTGGATGCAGCACCGCTGCACCCTGGCCAGATCGTAATTGTAGCGGTCCATGAAGTGCATGGTGCCGATGAAGAGTGCATTCCAGTGGAAGTCCCGCAGGGCTTCGAAGTTGTGCAGAACAAGCGCTTTTGTGATCAGCTTCCAGAGCGCTGCGCCGTCCAGCTGATCGCCCCGTTTGACAGAGGCGTTCATCGCCTTCACACCCTCGAGAAGGGTGAGATACTTGTTGATCGCCCCACCCTTCTTCAGGCTCTCCGCCGTAGCGGAGATCGCGGCAAAGAACCGATCCACATCCACGCTGCGGTTGATCGGCACCAGCCCGTCCTCGGTGACAAAGACGTAGGTGGCGGCGCCGCAGTGCTGGTGGGCGGTGAACCGGATCTGGGGGCGGCCGCTGTATGCCTCGACGAGGTCGGAGATCGGGACGACGCAGGGGACGGGATAGAAGTCGTCCTTCCGGATGGCGCCGTCTGTCTGCACCTCGATCCTCTGGAGCAGCTCCGGAATGGTGATCCTCTCCGTGACGACATCGTCCTCGCTCGCCGCACCGGTGAAGGCGACCGGCTGAAAGTTGACGCCCCGCACCACATCGATATGCTCTGCGGCATACCGAATGATCTCCCCCACCTCGTGGTCGTTTTTGCCGTTGATCACGGTGGGCACCAGCACCACTCCCATGTGCTCGCGTGAGCAGTTCTCCACCGCCTGCATGTGCTTCCGGAAGTAGGGATCCGTCTCTTTCCTGATCCCGTCGAAGTGCAGGTATACTGTCGAGAGCCCGGCCTCTTTCAGCTCTCTCGCGAGATCCGATTCGTTGGCGAGCCGGATGCCATTTGTCGCCAGCTGGACCTGGGAGAATCCCATCTCTTTCGCCTTTTTTATGATCTCGAAGAGATCCTCTCGCATGGTGGGCTCCCCACCGGATAGCTGAACCGCCGGCGGAGGCACCGGTCTCTCGGAGCGGAGGAGCTGCATCATCTCGACGATCTGCGCGAATGTCGGTTCGTAGACGTATCCGCATGCACGGGCATTCGCGAAACAGAAATCGCAGGAGAGGTTGCAGCGGTTGGTCACGTCGATATTCGCAAGCAGCGTCGCCGAGAGGTGGTTGCTGCAGAGTCCGCAGTTTGAGGGGCAGACGGATTCGGACGGAGCAGGGTGGGGGTTCTGGATGCCGGCACCCGGGGATTCATACCGGTCGAAACGTTTGTACATCTCCGAATCCGCCCAGTAGAGGTTCCGGAACGGGCCATGGTCCGGACAGGTGCGAACCATCCACACCTTGCCCTCCTCCTCCACGACGGATGCGTCCAGAACAGAGTTGCAGATCGGACAGAGCGTCTTGGTCTTCTTCAGCAGCATGAATCTTCACCGGTGCATATATCTCGATGATTGTATTGGAATCCGCAATAAGTGTATATTTCCCTCGACTGCGTTGCAGCGGAGGGCATGCAACTCCCCGATTCTCACCCGGTTCCGGAGTGCCGGCTCCTCGTGAAGGGGCGCCCCCATCGTCCTGGCCTCTCCTGTGTTCGCCGTGGTTGGAACCGCATCTATCTTAAATTTGTTCTCGAATCTTAAATCTTTGTCCATGGGATAGCGTTGCCGATGGCACCTGGAAAACCGCTCATGCCATGTTCCGCACACTCTACTGCCGCCGCAGAACCATCCATTGACCCCCCTGCTGCTCTCCTGCAGAAAAGCATTTACAGCGTCAGGTCGACCTTTCAATGGACTCTCTGTGCTGGATGCGCAGGGGATGTGCGAGTCATTTCAACGGATTGTTCGGGGTAGAGGGTGTGGTGAACGCGGATGCACTGTGGAATGGCGTGGCGGTCCCGCTCATCGCTGCCTTCTGGATCATGATCCCCGCCTACGTCCCGAATCCGGTTGCGGCAGCAACGGGGGGGGGAACCCCGATCGACTTCGGGGCTGTTCTTCCGGATGGCAGGCGGCTCTTTGGAGACGGTAAGACCTACCGCGGCTTTTTTGCGGGTGTGCTTGCCGGCATCCTGGTCGGACTGGTGCAGGTTGCCCTCTCGGCACAGCCGGGATTTGCGGTTCTCCCGCCCCATACACCGACCACCGTCACCCTGATGGCATTCGGGGCGCTCCTGGGGGATCTCGGCAA
>JAXDAH010000017.1:0-3172 GCA_034679905.1 Methanomicrobiales archaeon
TTCTCCCCGGGGCGGCGCTTTGGTGGCCTTTGTGTGGGGGGGGGGGGGGGGGGTGGGGGGGGGGCCCCCCCCCCCCCCCCCCCCCCCCTTCCAATCCCCCTCCCCCCCCAAGGTGCGATAGGACTTACACAGGGGAGTCGAGGATTGTCGGGTGCTGTTACCGGAAAGGGATCTATCCAGGCCCCCTTCTCGGCAGACTGCTTGTATGGCAGAAGCAAGGATGTGGGGGATATGGAGCGCTGCTACCCTCTCCACGGTGGAGGGTGCAGGTGGTGCCGTGCATGACTCTCCTTCATACCATGTACGCGACAAGGCGCGATGATTAGGATCGGCTCGGGTTGCACGCTCTGCTCTTGATCACGATCTCCTCCCCGTGGGGAAGCTGTCTTTGGTGCTGCTATCCAGATCCCTATGCACTGTCGTCCGAGGGCTGGACGCTGTTACGGGTATACCCGGGCTAACGGGAATCGGGGAAGGACTCCTGTGCCGTTCAAGCCTTGTCCTGATGCCATGGGCCACCCGGTACGCCTTCACAACACGATTGAGATCGAGCAATCCCTGTCCGGCTAATGCAGCAGCTCGAGCACCGCTATCGTGCCGATTCCGATCAGGATGAGCAGGAGCTGCTGCATCCCCTCTGCCAGCTGCGGAGAGCGGTGGAGGTGCGGGAAGAGGTCTGCAGTGGAGATGTAGATGAAGCTCGCCGCCGAGATAGCCATGACATAGGGGATGTATCCGGTGAGCTGGGACAGGAAGAGATAGGCTCCCATCGCACCGGCAAACGTGGCAAGCCCGGAGAGCGTGTTGTAGAGGAAAGCCTGCGTCCTGGTGTAGCCGGAGTGCAGGAGAATGCCGAAGTCTCCCACCTCCTGCGGGATTTCATGGGCAATGACCGCCAGGGAGACGGCGATTCCGAGGGGAATCGAGGTGATGAAACTGGCGGCAATGACGACCCCGTCCGTCAGGTTGTGGAAGGCGTCTCCCGCAAGGATGAGCGATCCCGATACATCGTGCACCTCGCAATGCTCATCATGGCAGTGCCGCCAGATGAGGAGTTTCTCGAGGAGAAAGAAGAGGACGATCCCCGCAAGTACGGTGGTGAGCGTGGCGGACGGCGGGATGAACTCCAAGGTCTCCGGAATCAGCGCCAGGAACGCCCCGCCGAGAAGCGTCCCTGCGGAATAGCTGATGAGCGCCGGAACGATTCTGTCCCGCAGCCAGTCGGGGAAGAGGAGGAGGACTGCTGCCAGGGTGATCCCCCCGACGCTCCCCAGCAGACTGAAGGCCACGATCCAGGACAGTACCAACTATAATTCCCCCGCATATTCCACGCAGGCGGCAGCCGTCTCTCCACGCGTTATCCTGTTACCCCAGCGCCAGAACGGCTGCCGGGGCAATTCGCACTGCATTCCGATATAATAGTGCGTAATATAGATTTAAAGACCCCGGTATCACAATTCGCAGGGTGCATGCGATAGGGTTGGACGGCCGGCCGGCCCCGCAGCAACGCTCCTGGGCCTACCGGGGTCAGTTCGCTGGGCCGATGGCCGGCGGAATCATGCAGTTGCCAAAAACGGGTCGCCTGACCGCAGCGGGCTGGCGGGATCCAGGCAGACCTCACAGCCCTATCCCTTGACCGCCCGGATAAGTTCCTCCATCACCCGGTGAACACTCTCGACTGTTGGACTGCTCTCTCCCATAAGGACGCAGGGGCGACCTGCATCGCCTCCTTTCCGCACCTCCGGGTCCAGAGGGATTCTTCCCAGGAACGGAACTCCATGGGCCTTGGCAATCTGCTCTCCTCCACCCCGCCCAAAGACTTCTACTGCCTCACCGCAGTGTGGGCAGATCATCCCGCTCATATTCTCGACGACACCGATCACGGGAATCCCCATCTGCCCCACAAACCGGATGGCTTTCTGGGCATCGAGCGTCGCCACATCCTGGGGGGTGGTTACGATCACGGCGCCGCGCACGTTCGGTGCCAGCTGGACGATGGAGAGGGCCTCGTCCCCGGTCCCCGGCGGCAGATCGACGATCAAGTAGTCCAGGGATCCCCAGTTCACGTCGGCAAGGAACTGCTGGATGGCGCTCATCTTCATAGGTCCGCGCCATACGACCGGCGTGGACGTATCCGGCAGCACGAATGCCATGGAGATGACGCGGAGAGTGGGGCCGAACCGGATCGGCTCCATCCTGGCGTCCAGGCACTCGAGCCTCCTGTCCTCGATGCCGAGCATCTTTCCGATATTCGGGCCGTGGATATCCAGGTCGAGCAGTCCGGTCTCGTAGCCCTGATGAGAAAGGGCCATCGCCAGGTTGACGGCAACCGTACTCTTCCCTACTCCCCCCTTTCCGGAGAGGACGAGGACGACGTGCTTCACATTGATGGCAGCACGGGGAGGCAATACGCCGGTCGTCTCTTTTCCGCTGCTGCAGCTGCTGCAGTCTCCCCGGCAGGTATTCTCCTGTGACTCTTCTCTGGTGTGCATGGTTGATCTCTCGTTGATTGTGATTGTGCGTTGAATCTCCTGCTGTACGCGCCGGCGGCAGTCTTGACAGCTTCTGATGCGCTGCCGAACCTAGGACACTACAACCTCTCCTTCAGGCTCCACACCCTCCAGCCAGGCCAGAACATCCTCCGGCCTGCCCATCCTCGCCACCTTTCCGCCCCGCATCAGGATCAGGCGGTCGCATACCTCTCTCACAAAGTCCATGTCGTGGGAGACGACGATGAACGTCTCGTCCATCTCCTGGCGGGCCTGGAGGATGGAGTGTTTCACGTCGATCTTGGTGATGGGGTCCATGGTGCCGGTGGGCTCGTCCAGGATCACCATGCGGGGTTCGCGGATCAGCACCTGGGCGAGAGCCACACGATGCCGCTCCCCCTCCGAGAGTTGCCCGGGATATGCATTCAGGACTTCGCGGCTCTTCTCCTCGGTGAAGCCGGCCATGCTCAAGGTGAGGATTGCTTTGCGCACCGCCAGTTCCTTGGGGAACTCCAGTCCGATGGCGTCGGTGAGGTTGTCGAGCACGGTGCGGTGCGGGTAGAGGTCGTACTCCTGGTGCAGCAGTCCGATGTACTCCTTGGCCCGGCCCCGCTGCTCGATGCCCGGCTTGGTCATG
Organism: Methanomicrobiales archaeon; assembly: GCA_034679905.1. Taxonomy (GTDB): domain Archaea; phylum Halobacteriota; class Methanomicrobia; order Methanomicrobiales; family JACTUA01; genus JASEFH01. The sequence goes on from JAXDAH010000017.1 coordinate 3,127, forward strand.
TCGATCCAGGTGTCCCCGATGCGGATGTTCATCTCCCCGCTGGTCG
>JAXDAH010000018.1:0-22414 GCA_034679905.1 Methanomicrobiales archaeon
AGCGATCAGAGGACGAAGGGCGCAATAGAGCGGATAGCCGGCAGCTCCAGCGTGACGAGGAGCCTGAGCGGAGCGTCCCGAAAGCTGATCCTGCTCGACGAGGCCGATGACCTCCACGGCAACGCCGACCGCGGCGGGGCAAAGGCAATCCTGGACCTCTTCAAGACCACGCGGCAGCCCGTCATCCTCATCGCAAACGACATCTACTCGGTTCCCGCGGAGTTGAAGAGCCGCTGCGAACTGATCCAGTTTCGCGCCATCCAGGCCCGCTCTATGCTACCCCGGCTCAAGGCGATCGCCACCCAGAAGAAGGTGCGGTGCTCGGATGCTGCCTTGAAGGAGATCGCCGAGAACGCCGGCGGGGACATGCGGGCCGGGATCAACATGCTCTACGCCGCCGCCGTAGGGCGGGAAAGTATCGCCGACTGCGATATCGCCAGCTCCAGTAAAGACGCGCGATCCTCCATCTTCGACCTCATCAGCTCCGTGTTCCGCAGCCGCAGGGACGCGGACCTGGTGCATCAGTCCCGCGAGATCGACGAGACGCCCGATGTGATCGAACAGTGGCTCGAGGGAAACCTGGACCAGCTGCGCGATCGGGGCGCGCTCGGGCTGGCCTATCGCTGCCTCTCCCGTGCCGACGAACTGATCGGGCTCACCCTGCGGCGTCAGTACTACATCCTGTGGCGGTACGCCAGTGCCATCATGCTCTTCGGTACGTCCCATGCGGCAGGAGGACAGGGCATCCGCTCGCGGATCCAGCCTCCGGCCCGCTGGAGAAGGATGGGCACCTCGAAGCGGCAGAAGGCGGTGCGGGGGATCCTGTTCAAGAAGATCGCCGAGCAGGCGCACATCCCGCAGAGCATCCTCCGCGAACGCTACCTCACCCCCTTGACACTCCTCGTCGAGCGGAGCCCCGAGAGATTCGCCGCGTCCCTGGACCTGGAAGCGGACGAGCTGAACTTCTTCTTGAACGACAAGACGCGGGCGACAGCGATCGTGAAGGGGATCGTAGAGAAGCCCCGCACCGAAGAGAAGGGGAAAGCTTCCGAGAATCAGAAAGAGGAGAAGAAGATGTCGGCGAAGAGTCAGTCTTCACTGTTCGACGGGTTCTGACGGCGGTGATAGCGGTGGAGCAGGACGCCGCAGTCAACCCGTTCCCCGCCGTCGCCATAGGTCTCGAATCCGAGGTGGTAGACCAGCAGGTCGCTGTCGACCTCCCGGGCAAGGGCGATCATCGGCGGAACCATCTCGATACCGGGGCGGATGGCGTAGAGGAGCTCCGCCCCGCGGTAGAGATCCAGGCGGGGATTGAACACATCGTCCACACAGGTCGTGAGCCCGTCATGCGGCGGGATAGGGTGGATGTCGGTGCAGAGGATGCGGACGCCTCTCCTGGCGCAGAGGAGGGCGGCTGCGACGTTCCGACCCATTCCGATCTCGATGGCGCTGCGGTAATTCCTGCTTATATAATCCCCGATCTGGAACTCAATACGTTTATACGGGCGCATTACTAACCGTATGATGATGGGCATCAAAATGTTTTGGGACACCATGGCCGCTCCCGGGCTGGCGCTGCCGGTCGGCAGGACCATCACGATGATGGTCGATATGCCCGTTTTCGTGGAGGAGAACCGTCTCCTGCTGAACGGCTATGACAACGACAGAAAACAGTACGATGCCCGGGCGATCCTGGATCGGCTTTTTCTGCTCAAGCGCCGGCTGCACACGGACGATCCGATCCTCCTTGTGGTGCAGCACGACCTCTTCGACCAGGAGTCGGACTTTGTCTTCGGTCTGGCACGCGCATCGACGGGGACGGCCGTCGTGTCGGCGCTGCGGCTGGACAACCGCTACTACGGGCGGATGGACTCCGATCCCGAGCTGGTGGAGCGGATCGCGAAAGAGTGCGCCCACGAGATCGGGCACCTGGAAGGCCTGGACCACTGCACCGATCCCGAGTGCGTCATGTTCCCCCCAAGAACCTTGGACGAGCTGGACCGGAAGCGGAAAGGGTTCTGCCACGCCTGCCGGGAGCGGCTGGAAGGGTTGCGGCGGAGAAGAATTCACACCTCCTGACCGAGCCCCGTCGGGATTGCCAGCACTCTTTGCAGCGGGAAGCTCAGCCCTAGAGCTACGGCTCGGGTGCGGCGATCCAGAAGCGGGGTGTGCGGATACGCCCCGGAGGGTTGAGACCGGTCCCCTACAGCTTGAACGATCTGGCGCCTCTCAAGACTTCCAGACAGACGTCAAAGTTGTTCACGCTGTGCGTGAGGGCGCCCATGCTAATGACGTCCACGTCCAGGCAGGCAAACCTGTCGAAGTTGGACGCGTCGATGCCACCGGAGACCTCGAGCACGATCCGCTTCCGAAGGTCCAGCCGCGCGAGGTCGGCGATGGTCCGCTCCACCCCCTCGGGGGGCATATTGTCCAGCATCACGATATCGGCCCCGGCGAGGGCGGCGGAGACCGCCTCTTCGGACTGGCTCACCTCCACCTCGACCTTCTTGTAGAGGGAGACCTGCTTCGCTCTCCGCATCGCCTCATCGAGGGGCAGGAGTGCCAGGTGAGTATCCTTGATCAGGATCGCATCCGAGAGGGAGAGGCGGTGGGGCTCTCCGCCACCCAGCACGACCGCCTTCTTGTCGAGGACCCGCAACCCCGGGCAGGTCTTCCGGGTGGCTGCCACCCGTACGCGCGGGTTGATGGCCCGCGCCCGCTCAACGAAGCGGTGCGTCTCCGTGGCGATGCCGCTCATCCTGCCGATCAGGTTCAGCGCGGTCCTCTCCACGAGAAAGATCGCCGCCGCGTCACCCTTTAACTCCAGCAGCGCTTGGTCCGCGGAGACCTCGTTCCCGTCCAGGCAGGTCCGCTGCACCTCGACACCGAAGTGGGAGAAGAGCGCTGCAGACTCCTCCGTGCCCGCGACGATCCCCTTCTGCCGGGCAAGGATCGCCGCCTGGATCGGCCTCCCGCGGACGAGAGCCTCGGAGGTGATATCCCCTGCCGGCGCGTCCTCGGCAATGAAGCGCAGGAGCTCGTCGAGGGGCACCACGGTCACCGACCTACGGATACCATGCGCTCGATCGCTCCGCGAGCCCGGTCCATAACCTCGCGGGGGAGCGTGACCTCGTGGACCTCCTCCCGGAGCGAGCGGCGCAGATCCTCGAGCGTGGTCTTCTTCATGTCGTAGCAGATCGCCCCTTCCCTGACGACGAAGGTCTTCTCGGGAAAGAGCGTTTTCAACCGATACGTCATCTCCCGTTCGGTGAAGACGGACCATACATCGTGCATATGGGCGAGACGGGCCATGCCCCCTGTCGATGCGACGTAGTCGGAGAGGGCCTGAACCTCGGGATCGCACTCCGGGTGGCAGACGACTGTCCGGCCCGCACGCCGCGCCTCCTCGACGTCCTCCGTCGTGAATTGCGTATGGACGTAACAGTGGCCGCCGGGAGGGAGGGGGATGATCCGTTTCTCCGGAACCTGCTTCTGCACGTAGGCGGCGAGGTTCGCATCCGGCGCAAAGATCACGTCCCGCGCTTCCAGCGAGCGCACGACCGCCACGGCATTGGCGGAGGTGCAGGTCACGTCCGCGAGCGCCTTCGCCTCGGCGGTGCTGTTCACGTAGACGACGACCGCGGCTTCCGGAAACGCAGCCCGCGCCTCACGGAGCATATCCGCCGTGAGCATGTGGGCGAGAGGGCAGGTCGCCTCCCGCACCGGTATGAGCACCCGTCTGTCGGGGTTGAGAATCTTGGCAGTCTCGGCCATGAAATCGACTCCGCAGATGACCAGGATATCAGCGGTCGATTCCCGGGCACGGATCGCGAGCTCCAGACTGTCCCCCACCACATCGGCGTTGTCCTGTATCTCGGGGAGCTGATAGTTGTGAGCGAGTACGACGGCTCTCTTGGCCTTCTTCAGATCCTGTATCTCTGTATCCATGGTTATCTCCAGGTCTCACGCTTCTAAGTACCCACTACAAGGGGCTCATCCAGATTTTTCAGGAGCGTGAGAATGGAGAGGGCGGCCATATAGCTGGTAGCGGGATTCTCGGGGCTCGGCTCGTTGTTTACCCGGATGTAGATGTCGCCAAAATCCCCTTCGACGATTATCTCGTGGATGTTGCGCTCCACTGCAGGATCCACCCATATCTCGACCTCCGCCTGCCGGCCGGCTGCCAGGCCCAGCGCCACCGCCACATTGATATTTCTTGGAAACTGGCGGATGCAGTCGTTGGCGGTGCCCTTGAAGATCAGCATCCGGGTGTCGGCATCTATCCCGAGCGACTGCGGGCTCTTGGTGGTCCGAAGAAGGAGCCGTCGCAGTTTCGCGATCTGTCCGATCTTGATGTTGTCGAGGCCGACGATAGCGCCGCTCGGGATGCGGATACGCCGCCCGCGTCTGCGGGCGGTCTCCACCAGCTGCTCTGCGTAGTCCGCATCCGCAAGGGCGCCGACGGAGAGGATGATGATATCCTTGCCGTGCTCCAGCACCTCCTCGGCGTAGCACCGCACAGCCGTGACGGACGCAGCTTCCACAACGATATCGAACTTCTCCGATACAAAAGTCTCGAAGTCTCGAAAGGCCATGCCCCCGTATCCTGCAGCGAGATCGCGCGCCCTCTCTTCTACCTTGTCATAGAGGGCAACGATCTCGAAGCCATCCTGGTGCTGGGCGATGATCTGCCCGACGTTTCCGCACCCGAGCAACCCAACCCGTATCATTCAAGCTCACTCGTATATCTGGAAAAATCCCCTGTCTCTCCTGCATGAGAGAAGAACTGGATCAGTCATTTCCCGTACGAATAATAAAATCTTTTGGAGAGAAGAGGAAAGGGCTGCAGCGCGGTGAACAGAGGGCGATTCATAAGGCGGACGATGCCCGGTATCGATCGAAAATGACGAGGGTGTTCCGCCACGAGGGCAAATCCTCGGCAGTGCAGAACCGTGCAACGGCTGGCTACCCGTCACCCGTCCCTGCGGGGCTGCGGCTTGAGGCATAGGGATATAACACCGCGGGGATATACCCTCTACGATATGTCAGAGGACGTCAACGACCAGATCGAGAAGGGTTTCGCGCTCATCCAGCAGAAGATCGAGGCGCTCGGGGAGAAGAAGGAGGAGTACTCCCGAGAGCTACAGGGGAAGGATGCTCTCCTGCTCGAGAGGATGGCACAAACTGCCGTTCCCGTGGTTCAGAGGATTGGCATCAATATGCTGGACAGGGGCAAAGTGGACCAAAAAGGGGAGATCTACGACCCGCAGTATCACAAGCAGAAGATGATCGTCCTCGGCAAGGTCGAACCGGACACCTACCGCCCGGACGATGCTACCAAAAAGATCCAGGACCAGTTCTGCGTTCTCGCTGACGATGGACAACTCTATGAGGCGATGTACAGTTCCGATGGCATTCGCATCGACTCCTACCTGAACCCCATCGCCCCGGCAGACGTCCTCGCCATCTACGGTGCCGAGATCATGTACATGCTCTATCGGGCGATGAACGACTATCTCGAGGAGCAGCGGGACCTCGTAGACTGCCTGGGGCAGACCCTGGCGTATCTCCAGAAGAGCCAGAAGAAGTGAACCGGTATCGCTCCTTTTTATCCTCGCCACGATCATTCGCCAATCGCAACGGGAGAAGTTCAGTTCCCGTCCCCCCAACGTCGTGTTCTTGCAGGTCGGGCTCACCGCAATGCAGCACTGACCGATCGAACGCTGACGCCCAGAAGCCCCCGTGAGGAGCAGGCCATACAGACCTATCGCACTGAGCGGGCGGAGGGGGTCGAGAGGGGGATAGGGGTGCGCCCCTCGCCTCTCCCAAAGGTAGCGATAGGACTGGAGATCGCGGCAAAGGGCGGATTAAACCGGTATCCTGGGCTGAACCTGGCCTCATGATTAATCGCCGGCGACTATTGAGCTGGGTTGGAACTTCCAGGGAAGGGGTAGCCTTGCTCTCGTTTACAACGATCCCGGCAGGGTCCACGAGAATGGAAGATAATATATTGCTGAGAAAAGGTTCTGATTCAGCGGCTCTGTCGAAACCCTCATCGAGGGTGACGGCTCTCTAGTATTCTTCGGGGAGAGGCGAGTCCCTCCTACCACCTTCGTGCGATAGAATAGCTTCTGAATTTCCCGTCTTGTACGGACCTATCGCACGAGCCCCCTCCCCTCTCCGAGGGGAGGGGGCAGCCCTGAAAGGGCTGCGGGGAGGGGAGGATAATTCAGATCATCGGCTATCCAGGAATAGATGTAAAATACCCCCGTAGAGATTTTCTATTGAGCGGATTCAGCCCTATCGCCTCTCGAATATGGGGATGAGGGGCTGGAGAAGATCCTCCTCCGTCGGCTCCAGCGCCGAGAGGCGATTGGTGTTCATGAACTTCCTTCCCTGCTCGTTCTCGAACTTTACAACCGCTTTCGCCTCCGAGACCATGTGCGGGAGGGCAAACACGTACCTGGAATCCACATCCAGCGGAGGGACGTCGAACTCCACATCCAGGGGCACGAGGGCCACGCGGATGTTGACGGCCCGTGCATTGCCGGTGTTGGTCACCGTGACGCCTTTGGCATCGGGATTCAGCCGTGTGTTGACGTCGGGGATGTTGTAAGTCTCCTGCATGATGCGGACGGACATGAGCAGGACGGCAAGAATGATCGCCAGGATGAATCCGAGGAAACTGAGAGGATTGCCCGAGAAGAAGAACCAGACGGAGACGGCAGTGACGAGAATAAGAACCACAAAGAGTATCGATTGCAGTCTCTTGTTCATACTCGTCATTCGCTCCTTAAAGATATAAAAAGAGCGGGAGCGGGGCCAACAGATGTTTTTAAGAGACTCTCGAAGCTTCCCGATGCAGGAGACGGTGGTTAACCTCCCCTATCTGCGTTATGCAGTCTTTTACCCCATGCATAGCGGGCTACACCGCAGGGGATACGGCGGATATCTGACGCACTCTGCACCCAGGGCCAGGATACGCTCCAGATAAAAGAATGCATGAATGGTCGATATTCGGGAATCACAGTGCGGATGCTGCCTCGTATCCTTCGCCTTCCCCTGGCTCCGATCGACTGCAGGAACGGAGCTGGAGAAGTTCGATTCTCACGAGATCCCGTATCCTCTGGATGCTGTGGCTTGTTTGAACTGCCACGATGTAGTGTCCCCATCAAAGAATCCGCGGTGGACGAAATTCAAACCAAAAGAGTGGGCCCGGTGAGATTCGGACTCACGACCTCCCGGTTATCAGCCGGGCGCACCACCTGGCTATGCTACGGGCCCGTTCATAGCAATGTGCTCTACACCGTTGGACACAAGGTCTCTTATAGGTTATGAATAGTCCACTACCATTACATTAAAAGCGGATGATCGATGTACAGACTCTGTAGGTATGGAGACGCGATATTTGCTGGGCAACGAGGCGATTGCCCATGCGTGCCTTGAAGCCGGCGTCGATTTTGCGAGCGGATATCCGGGCACACCCTCGTCGGAGGTGATCGACACGCTGCGGATGCAGAAGGAGCGCGCATTCTACATCGAGTGGTCGGTGAACGAGAAGGTCGCATTCGAGAATGCTCTTGCCGCCGCCTGGTGCGGGCAGCGGACGCTCTGCACCATGAAACACGTGGGGCTGAACGTTGCCGCCGATCCGCTGATGACCAGCGCATACACGGGTGTTTCTGGCGGATTCGTGGTGATGAGCGCGGACGATCCCTTCGCCCACAGCTCCCAGAACGAGCAGGACAGCCGCTGCTATGCAAAATTCGCGCAGATCCCCTGCCTGGACCCAGCGAGCCCGCAGGAGGCGCACGACATGATCGCCGATGCGTTTGCTCTCTCGGAGGAGCTCCAGCTGCCCGTGCTCTTCCGCCCTACGACGCGCATCTGCCACTCGAAGAGCGACGTCGTGCTCGGCGGCGTGAGCGCGGAGCACCGCACGGGAGCGTTCCAGAGAGATCCCCGGCAGTACGTGGTGATCCCGGCCCATACACGCGTCCTCCACCAGAAGCTGGTCGAGAAGCAGCCGCAGGTGAAACAGGTGCTGGCGGACCGCGGCTACAACCGCTGCACCGTCCGCGGGAAGACCGCCGTGATCGCGAGCGGGATCGCCGCCGCCTACGTCCAGGAGGTGCTTCCCGACGACGTCTCCTTCATGCAGATCGGCGCCTACCCGATCGATCCCGACTGGCTCCGGAGATTCGTCGAACGGCACGCCGACGTGCTGGTGGTCGAGGAGCTCCACCCCATCGTGGAAGAGGAGGTGCGGCAGGTCGCCGGCACGGTTCCCGTGAACGGCAAGCTGGACGGAACCGTCCCCTATACGGGAGAGCTCTCCCCTGCAGCGGTGGCGGCGATCCTGGCGAAGCGGGGCTACATCCAATCCTCGTCCTTTCCGACGGCTGCCGCCCCGCCGGCACCCGACGTCCCGCCGCGCCCGCCGATCCTGTGTGCGGGGTGCATGCACCGCGCCGCCTTGTACGCGATCCGCAGGGTCTTCCGCGACGCGATCTATCCGAGCGATATCGGGTGCTACACCCTTGGCCTCCAGCTGGGCGCTGTCGACACCACCATCTGCATGGGAGCGTCGATCAGCGTTGGTTCAGGGGTGAACCACAGTGGTGAACCCCGCGACGTGGTCTGCACCATCGGTGATTCGACCTTTCTGCACACAGGTATCCCGGCGCTCCTCAATGCCGTCTACAGCGGGACGAACATGACAGTGGTGATCCTGGACAACCGCATCACCGCGATGACCGGGCACCAGCCAAACCCGGTGACGGGGGTCACCGCGATGGGCGAGGAGCGCGTCCCGGTCTCCCTCGATGCGATCTGCAGGGCATGCGGTGTCTCCTTCGTGGAGACGGTGGACCCCTACGACCTCACGGCGACGATGGATGCGCTGAAGCAGGCGAAGGCGAGGGCGGGCGTGAAGGTGATCATCGCCAAGCAACCCTGCGTCATCTCCGCCCGGCGGAGCGGCATCCGGCGTAAACCGTATACGGTTCAGGCAGACCTCTGCAGCGGCTGCCGGGTCTGTGTCAAGTTCGGCTGCCCGGCAATCGAGTTCGACGGCGAGAAGGCTGTCATCACGGAACTCTGCGGAGGGTGCGGTGTCTGCGCCGATCTCTGCCCTGCCGGTGCCATTGCCAGGGAGGGGCGGCGATGAACCGGAGCTTCGACATCCTGATCGTGGGTGTCGGCGGGCAGGGGATCATCCTCACTTCCAACATTCTGGGCGAGGCCTGCCTGCTGGAAGGGCGGCACGTGAAGGGGGCGGAGACGCACGGTATGGCGCAGCGCGGGGGATCGGTGGAGAGCCACATCCGCATCGACGGCGTCTACGGCCCCCTGATCCCGCCCGGGAGCGCCAACCTCCTGATCGCTCTCGATCTGCTCGAGGCGCTCCGCTACCGCCACTACCTCCGTGCCGACGGGACAATGGTGGCGAGCAGAAGCATCGTCGTCCCCACGTCGGTCTTCACGCAGGATCTGCCGCTGCCTACGGAGGAGACGATACGGGAGCGGCTCTCCGCTGTCTGCCTGGTGGTAGACGCGGCAGTCCTGGCCCAGGAGGCCGGCAGCCCCCTCACCCAGAACGTGGTGATGCTCGGCGCCGCCTCGCCCTTCATCCCGCTCTCCGAGGGTGCGATGGTCGAGGCGGTGCAACGGTGCGTGCCGAAGAAGAGTACGGACGTGAACCTCCGCGCATTCCAGCTCGGGCGGGATGCGTCCGAGCAATGCAGACCGGCCGTATGAACGACCGTGCCGGCCGGTTCTCCATCGATACCGTCTGCCAGGGCGACGCCCTCGACCTCCTGCCCGAACTGCCCGGCGGATCGGTGGACCTGATCGTCACCGACCCTCCGTTTGCCATCGACTTCCGCCCCCAGAGGAACAACTACAACCGCACCGGCGCTCGCGTCCTCCCGGGATACCACGAGATCGGCATGGCGGAGTACGGGGGGTTCACCGAGGCGTGGATGCGGGAGGCGTTCCGTATCCTGAGGAATACGGGCAGCATGTACGTCTTCTCCGGCTGGAACCATCTGAAGGATATCCTGACGGCACTGGACGCCAGTGGCTTCACCACGATGAACCACCTCATCTGGAAGTACCAGTTCGGCGTGTTCACCCGCCGCAAGTACGTGACCAGTCACTACCACATCCTCTTCGCCGTGAAGGACCGCAAGCGGTACTACTTCAACAAGGTGGAGCACTATCCCGAGGATGTCTGGGTGATCAACCGCGAGTACTGGACAGGAAGGATCAAGACACCGACCAAACTGCCCCTGCAGCTCGTGGAGCGGATCCTGCCGTTCTCCAGCCGGCCTGGAGATCTGGTGCTGGATCCCTTCCTCGGGTCCGGGACGGTGGCGGTGGCGGCAAAGCGCCTGGGACGGCATTACCTGGGCTTCGAGATCGTGCCCGAATACTGCGAACTGGCACGCGAACGGCTGGAGAACGGCGGATCGCCGTAGCGGCGCCACCTCTCCGATGCCGGTGCACCGCGGCGGTTCAGAAGCTGCATCGTGCTGGTGCAGATGCACCACGGCATGCACCCTGCCGGTTCGTGTGCCGTCCGTACCGGTTGCAGCGGATCCCGCACGGATGCAGTTCCTGCTGGAATCTCGAAGAGGAAAGGTGATAAATGGAGCGCTGGAGAACCAGTCATGAACCACCATGCGATTCAGCATCAGCATCCCCGATGATGAGGTCTCTGTCATTGACGAGGAGGCCCGGAGGTTGAACCTCTCCCGCTCGGAATGGATCTACCGCACGGTGCACCAGGTGCTCACCGTAGATACACCGGCTGCACCACAGACCGCACCGCCCACCGAACCCGGCGAGATGGAGGTGGTGAAGGTGCAGCTTGCGGAGAGGGATCTCATGATCGCCGAGCTGAAGAGGGACAAGACCTGGCTGCAGGGGCAGCTGGCACTCCTGAACGAACGGCTGCCTCCCCTGCTGTCGCCCCCGAAAGAGTCCCTCTGGGATAGGCTCGCATTCTGGAGACGGGCGGGATAAAACCGGATCCCCTCCGGGCACGACGAGGGAGCGATCCACGCCGGCGCAAGCAATCCAGAAGCGTCTTGTGAAAAAACGGAGCGCTGAGGGAGGGAATTGAACCCTCGTGGGGCAAAACGCCCCACAGGCTCTCCAGGCCTGCGCCTTACCGCTAGACTACCTCAGCAAAAATGCATCTCTAGTATTGGATGGGGGTTTTCTTAATGCTATCTCTTGCGGGGACGCATGTTCAGCGGGACACCCTCTCCTCGTGGGTTCTCCATCCGCGGGCGTAGGTGCCGGGCTGCATCATCACTGCCCGGGGCTGCACCACGAGCCCGGGCGCACCCGGGGTGAATGCCGAGGCGTCCAACAGCGCCACACCAAGGGCGACGAACTCCCCCCTTCGGCTGATGATCGCCACGACATCCCCTTTCCGGAACGGGTCCGCCTGCACCACGCCCACAGCGGCGAGCGCCGCACCGTGGCAGATCGCATCCACCGCCGTATCCCGCACGACCACCTTCGGGATGCCCGCGACAGCGGTCTCCACCGGCAGGATCATCTGATCGAGAGCGGATCGGTCCCCCTCGCTGGCGTACACGGCGGCATCCTGGAGATCGTGGAGGGTATGGCTGGCCTCTTCTGTATAGGAGCCCGAGCGGGTTCTCCGCAGCTCCTGCATGTGCGCCCCCACACCGAGGGCGAGCCCCATGTGGTGGCAGAGCAGGCGGATGTAGGTTCCGGCGTCGCAGGTCACCCGGAAGAGCACCGAGCGGCCCACCATGTCCAAGATGTCGATGCTGTGGATGGTCCGGATCCGCAGGTTCCGCTTCACCGCGCTCTTCCGCGGGGGCCGCTGGTAGATCCGCCCTGTGAACTCCTGGGCGACTGCCCCCATGCGATCCCCCGGCACATTGCCGTGCAGCCGCATGCAGCAGACATACTCCTTGTCGCTGGCGAGCAGCAGCGGGGCCAGGCGCACGGCCGGACCGATCATAACGACCAGTACACCCGAGACCTGCGGGTCCAGGGTTCCGGCGTGCCCCACGGGAGCGCCGAGGATATCGGCAGCCCATGCGGCCACCTGGTGGCTGGTCGGCCCCCGGGGTTTGTCCAGGAGCAGGATGCCCGCATGCACCAGGCGGCCGTCCGCACTCATCGTTTATCCCCGAGGTGCTCCGCCAGTGCGCGGAGCGTTCCCCGGATGGAGCCATCCCCGACGACCGCCGGCTCCATCCCGCATTCCCGCATCGCCTCCGCCGTCCGATCCCCGATCGCCATGAGCAGCAGCCCCTCGCGGCGGTCCCAGATCGCTTCGCGGAACGACAGGGCGCTCGTGAAGAGCAGGGCGTCCGCACCCGCCAGGTCGAGGGGGGTGCCGCTCTTTTTCAGGGAGTAGCACCGTACCTCATCGGCAGAGCCTCCCGCGGCGGCGATCGCCTCCAGCAGCTCGGGGTTCGGAATATCGGCACGGGGTATGCCGACACACCGTCCGCGGATCCAGCTACCGACGAAGGGCACAAAGTCGCGGGAGTAGTAGGACGGCAGCATTTCGGCACCCACCCCCGCCTCTGCCAGAGCCCGGGCGGTCTGCGGGCCGATGGCGACGATCCGGATCCGGCGGGCGAGCAGGGGCGCAATCCGCCGGGCCGGCAGGGCACTCGTGAAGAAGATGCAGTCGTACTTGCCGCGATTCGCCGCATCCGCAAATTCCCGTATGCTATCGGGGTATACCTCTGCGGTCAGCGGCGAGACCGTGTAGCACTCGTGCCCGAAATGCCTGCAGAGATCGGGATCGCCGCCCTCCTTGCCGGGAACGCGGGTGATTGCAATCCTCATCCAAGATTCTATTCCCCCCGGGGATGATGACTGTATCTGTTGCAGGCACGTGCGGCGTATCGGACAACCCCGAGATCCCGCTCTCCCGATCGGCAACAATCGCTCGAAAAAAATATCCGGCGCAGTATCCGCGAATCCCCGCTCGATTGCAGGGGGTCCGTATGCTCTCCTCCCTGTAATCCCGAAAGGGCCGCCCCCTCCCCTCTCCGATGGAAATAGCGGGATAGGCACGAATGGGACTATGAACCCCGAAGACTCTCAATCTCGGAATGTTGCAAGATAGTGTGAGAGCGGGAGAGGTCTCGCCCCCTATCAGAGTGCCAGACCTCCTGGAGTATGCTCACCATCAGATGAGGATTTCGAGCTCAATAAATCTCCTTTTTAATAGAACTTCTGCAGATCTCTCTGCATCCAGATGTGGTCTATCCTCCTCGGGACGCTTGCGGGCGTCGCCCTCGGGACTATCAGCGGCATCGTCCCCGGCATCCACGCCAATACCATGGCCGGCATACTCCTGGCCCTGGATGCCGCCCTGATCCCGATCCTGGGGGTGGAGCCCCTGGCGGCGGCGATGTTTGCCGCCCTGATCGCGCACAGCTTCCTGGACATCATCCCCAGCACCTTTCTCGGCGTGCCGGACGCCGATACCGCGATCGCGGTGCTTCCGGCCCATACACTCTGCCTTGCGGGGGAGGGGATCCAGGCGGTCCGGCTCTCGGCGCTCGGGAGCGCGTTCGGGGTGGCGATCGCCGTCCCCCTCTCGCTTATCTTCTACCTCGTCCTCCCCCTGGCCCAGCCGTTCCTGGACTGGTCCATCGGGATCCTCTTAATCGCCGTCGCCGGCTACCTGATCGTCGTCTCCGAGGCTCCGGGCTGGTCGTTCGGCGTCTTTGCCGTGTCCGGAATTCTGGGGGTGTTCACCTTCCAGAACGCCCACCTCTCCTGGAACAGCATCGGGGACATGGCCATTCTGATGCCACTGCTCTCCGGGCTCTTCGGGCTGTCCGTCCTCCTCTTCTCCTCCAACTCCCCGGTTCCGGAGCAGCATCACACGCCCATTCCCCTGAGCGATCGCGAGCTCGGCAGGTTCTCCCTCATGGGCACGGTCGCCGGTGCGCTGGTGGGCTGGCTCCCCGGGCTCTCCAACGCCACCGCAAACGCTCTCCTGGCACCCGTCGTCGGCTACGAGTCGCACGGGCGCTCCTACATCGTCGCCACCAGTGCCGCCAACACTGCCAACGCCATCCTGGGACTTTCTGCCCTCTACGCCATCACTCGTACGCGAAACGGCGTGATGGTGGCTATCGCCGCCCACGATCTGCCACCCTTCTGGCTGCTCCTCTTCTGCGGCGTCCTGGCCGCCAGCATCGCCTACCTCCTCACCCTGCGTCTCTCCCGACATGCGGTCTGGCTCAACGGCCTGAACGCCCGCAGGCTCAATCACGGGGTCATCGGCTTGATCGCGATCCTCTCCCTGGCCCTCTGCGGACCCTTCGGCATACTCATCCTGATCCTGGCCACCGCGATCGGCGTGGCCCCCGCTCTGGCAAACGTCCAGCGGGTCTTCTGCATGGGCGCCGTGATGCTCCCCATTATCCTCCAATCACTGGGATTTGGCTTCCTCTAGCCCAGACGGACCAGCCCGAACATCGAACCGATATAGAGCCCGTACAGGATCAGAAGCCCCGATGCCCAGAGCCGGGTTGCGACCCGCCGCCCGATGAAGAGGGGGAGAACGAGAAGCGCGAAGATCGGGACGGCCGCAACCTCCTGGGGCGATGCAATGGGTATAGTGCGTATGAACGTGCCAATTCCCATCACGAAGAGGAGATTGTAGATGTTCGCCCCCATGATGTTCCCGACGGAGAATCTCACCCTCACGCCGCAGCACCCCCGTGAGAGCGGTGAAGAGTTCGGGCAGGGAGGTCCCGATGGCGACGAGACGGATCCCGATGGCAAACTCGCTGATGTCAAACCCCCGGGCGATGGAGACGGCACTCTCGACGACCATGTAGGAGCCGGCGATCACCCCGATGAGCCCCCCCGCCGTATAGACGTAATGCGCCCGTGCCCGACGAGGACGTAGACGATGTGCCGGCGGGTGCTCCAGAGCCGCCACAGGACGAGAACAAAGGCCGTCAGGAGCACAATCCCGGCGTAGAGGTCGAACTGCCCGCGAAGGGCGAGGAGGCTGAATAGCACCGATGCCCCCAACATGAGCATCCACTCGCTCGACCAGGGCAGGCGTCCCCCGGTACGGACCGCCTCGGGTCTCACGATGGCGCAGAGACTCAGGATGAGGGCCAGGTTTGCCACGCATCTGCCCAGCACGTTGCCCACGGTCACCTCGGGGGTATCCAGAAGGAGCGCATCGATGTTGACGATAAACTCCGGAAGCGTGGTGCCGATATGATGGTGAAGCCGAGAAGGGTCTTGGAGATCTGCAGACGGGTCGCAAGCCCGCTTCCCCCGCGCACAAAGTAGTCCGCCCCCTTCCCGAGGAGGAGAAGCCCGATGAAGAAGACGACGAACGGGGCAATGGAGAACCAGGCCATTCAAGACGGCATCATACCGCTCTCTATAGATATTTAACTCCCCAGTACCCGCTAAGTACTGTGATCCAGCGCTACTGGTTCGGGGATGTCGAGAACGGCGAGTGCCTCTCCTGCGCCTGCATCCACAGGAACGCGGACGGGTGGGCCGGCTGGCTCTCCTCCATCCAGACGGATATGGAGGGCTTTTCCCCCCCGGACTGGACGGTGGCCCGGGACTGCGGCTGCGTGCGGGATCGGGAGGACTATATCCGGCAGCTCCGCGCCATCTGCATTCAGGCTGCAGAGGTGAAGATAGCCACGTACTACCGGAACCGCGATATCGAGCTCGTGCAGATGGTGCGAACGCTGGACGAGCTCGACCGGGCCATCAACCATCTTTCAGAGCGGGCGCTGGAGTGGTACCGGGTGCGGAACCCGAAGTTCAGCCGGAAGCTGCGGCCCCCGCAGACGGAGAAGGCGCTCGCGCGGATCCAGAAGGACGCCCCGCAGCCGCTGCTGCCGATCCTGCAGGAGATCGAGCGGCTGCATGCGGCCCGCTCTGCGCTGATGCAGGAGGTTGCCGCCACGGCGGAGACCGTGCTGCCGAACGCGAGCGCCCTCTTGGGCGGGCTGGTCGCCGCCCGCCTGATCTCCCATGCCGGCAGCCTCGAGGCGTTAGTAAGGCTTCCGGCCAGCACCATCCAGGTGCTCGGCGCCAGAAAAGCCCTCTTCGCGCACCTGCGGACAGCCTCCCCGCCTCCGAAGCACGGCATCCTCTTCCAGCACCGCCGGGTGCACAACGCGCCGCGAGCCGTGCGGGGGCGGGTCGCCCGTGTGCTCGCCGCCCAGGTGGCGATCGCCGCGCGGCTGGACTACTACCGTTCGGCAGCCGTCCCTGCGTTCATCGCAGAAGCCAACCGCAGAGTCGATGCCGCCGGGAGGTCGGCATGATCTGGATCGACGGCGTGCTGGTATCCCCGGGCGAGGGCGGAGTCTACGGAGAGCGGATGCTGCAGGGCTGCCGCATCTGGGACCCCTACCGCAGCAAACTCTCCGCTCTCTATCACCTGGGGAAAGGGGTGGAACTTCGGGCGGAGATGCGGGTGCTCTACCTCGGCGCAGCGCACGGCACCACGGTCTCTCACGTTGCCGATTACGTCGATACGGTGTACGCCGTGGAGATCGCCCCCCGCCCCTTGCAGGACCTGCTGGAGGTCGCCCGCGAGAGGAGCAACATTGTGCCCCTCCTGGCAGACGCGTCCCGCCCGCAGGAGTACGCCCCGCTGGTGGAGAGCGTCGACCTGATCTACCAGGACGTGGCGCATCCCGACCAGGCCGGGATCGCCGTGCGGAACCAGCCGTTCCTAATGGAGGGAGGACGGCTGATCCTGATGCTGAAGACGCGGAGCGTGGATGTCGCCGCCCCGCCGGAGACGGTTGCGGCGATGGCAGCGGAGACGCTCAGGGACCGTTATGCGATTCTCGCTTCGACGTGGCTCCTTCCCTTCCACAGGGACCATGCGGCCTTCGTCTGCGAAGCACTGAAATAGGCCGGCCGCCATCTGGTACGATCGATGCCCCGGATCGTATCCAACCCGTTCACCTTCCTGATGCTGATCCTTCTCTTCGTCGTCTTTCTCCTGATCTTCCCCCTCCTGCTGC
Organism: Methanomicrobiales archaeon; assembly: GCA_034679905.1. Taxonomy (GTDB): domain Archaea; phylum Halobacteriota; class Methanomicrobia; order Methanomicrobiales; family JACTUA01; genus JASEFH01. Next base: position 17,046 of record JAXDAH010000018.1, read on the forward strand.
TGGGCGTCATCGGGGCGGCATTTGCCAAGCTGGGCTTTTCCTGGTTGGAGGTGCTCCTGATCCTCCTCCTGACCCTGATCGGGAGCTTCATCAACATCCCCGTCAGCACCGTGGAGAGCGAGCCGGCGGCCATATACCAGTACTACTCGCCTTTCTTCGGGAGGATTTACCGGATTCCCGCGCCCTCGCGGACCACCACGGTCGCCATCAACGTCGGGGGCGCCCTGATCCCGCTTGCGATATCGCTCTATCTGATCTACTCCGCCGCGATCGCCATCGGGGATCTGGGGCTGCTGATCCGGATCCTCCTCGGCATCCTTGCCATCACCCTGCTCACGAGAATGATTGCACGACCGGTCCGCGGCCTCGGGATCGTGACCCCCTTCTTCATCCCCCCGCTCGGAGCCGCCCTCGCCGGTATTCTCCTCAACGGGGGGTTCGGGGTGAACGCCGCGGTGATAGCCTACGTCAGCGGCACGTTCGGGACATTGATCGGTGCGGACCTGCTCAACCTGCGGCGCATCCGGGACCTGGGGGCACCCATGGTGAGCATCGGCGGGGCCGGCACCTTCGACGGCATCTTCCTCACCGGCGTGATTGCGGCGATCATCGCGTGATTGGTCATGCGTCGAAGGATGCGACACGATCCGTTGGACTGAAGAATTGAAAAAATGCAGAAGAGTAGCCCGGAGCAGATTCGAACTGCTGTCGCGGGATCCAGAGCCCCGCATGATTGACCGCTACACTACCGGGCTGCGCGTATACATGTTGACTCTCCAACCTCTTTAAAGTGATCGCCCGGTCCCGTTGCGGCGATGCGGCACCCCTCCGTTCAGGGTGCCCTTGCGCACCGCCCGCATGCGGCGCAGACCTCTTCAATCGGCTGTATGTCGGCGCCTTTGCTGCAGAACGCCTCGATGTCGTTCAGGTCCCGTTTATAGTAGACGTGCGGCACGAGGGAGACGTGGGTGTAGGAGCCCATCTCCGCCCCCAGGCGGGAGGCGATCGACCGCTGCAGGCGCACCAGCGCGTACATGTTGGCCCCGGCGGCGCTCAGCATGTCGTTGGAGCGGAAGACGACCTTCATCTGCAGCCGTCCGTTGCGGAGCAGGCACTGGACCAGCTGGAGGCAGGGGCAGTCGTCCAGCCGCTCGTCGATGAGGGGATTCCAGGTGATCGCGATCGCCCGGCGGCTGGCGGGCGCCGAGCGGAGCTTCTCCACGATGTAGTCGATCTGGTCGATGTGGACCTCGCTCTCCCCCGCATTGAGCCGTTCCCCCCAGTCGAAGAGCCGTCCATGGTAGTCGTACTCGAACCGTGCTTCCGAGCCGTTGAGCAGGTGGTCGGCATACTGGTCCAGGAACCGCCGCTGGAAGCGGGAGCGGGAGCTTCCCAGGGGTTCTGTGAGCGGGGCGTCCACCTGCATCGCCAGCTCCTCGAACTCCACTGTCGCCTCGTCGTCCTCCGTCTCCAGCACCCAGCCCTTCTCCAGCACCATCTTGACCGCCAGCTCGTGGGCCCTGGCGATGCTGGGGGCCCGAATGATCCGCATATCAGATTAGTTGTGCGGGATGCCATATAGCAATAGGCATTTCTCTTCAGCGCCGGCCAGAGGACTCCCGGCGGGGACGGTTCATACGAACTGGCTCTAATGGTAGACGGGTCCACCCCCTTTTTGTCCTATCGGCGGATATATCGTGCCCAAGGGGTGGCAGTGATAGGTTCTCCCCCCTGTTTGGAGGAGGCGTCAAGGGGGCCCCCTGGAGATGGCGATGGCGGGCCACTGGATTCGTGCCTATCACCACTATAAAGGATGTCCACCTTTCCCTGTCCTTCTACCAGTCTGTACGATAGTCAGGAGGAGTGAGGATAGACGCAAGGCCTTCGTAGCTATCATATCTATCGAGTAGCGGGAACGGACCACTCCCGCCAGATGGCGATCTCGTGGCGTGACCGATCCGCATCTGTTCTCTTGTTTCTTTACCAGTGTCATTCCCGACTGCAAGCGCCCTATATATACTGGACCTTATCCCCCCCCGGCTGACCCTGCTCTAATAGTGGAGGTCACAACCATGGAAAATCGAACCAGCAACTATTCAAGCAGCGGGTTCATAATTCCCATTGCAGGGTTTTCCAGGTCTTTTGAAGGCCGGCACCTGCACTCCAAATTCAACCACAAAAGATATATTAAGCGTTTCACAAATATTGGACATATATTCCGTAAATCGGAATATAGGGCACGGTGAAGACGTATTCGACACACGTCGAATATTGTCGGACGCCGGGCTCCAGAATACCAATGTTAAGGAGGAATTGAATGAAGAGTACGACGAAGTTGATGGTCGTCGCCTTAATGGTCCTTGTCACGGCAGCAATTCTGGCATCGCCAGTAGCGGCACGCACAGGGACAGATGGTAAAACAATTGCATCTGGCGACACCATCTTTGTCTACGAGAGAGGATTGACCCTCCCGGCGGGTGTAACCCAGCTGTGGCACTATGATGGCAGCATCACCCAGGGAGCGGTAGACAACACCATCCTCATCGACAATCCGACCGACTTTGACCTGCTTGCAGGGGACGTTGACGATTTCACAGGCATCTATTACTTCGCTAACAACGCGGGGTTAATTACGCCCAATCAGTACGTCAACGTTCGGTACCCCTCGGCGTCACTTCGTGTCGTGATCAGCGGAACCACCGACTCCATTGATGGGAGCAGTATTCCCCGGACGACGGATCTCGGATTCCGTATCACCAACAACCTGGCGGCGGCATTCCCGGCTGGCACCGAACCGGCCGCACTGATTGAGGTTACCACGCCCAACGGCGGTAAGCTCACGTCCTTTGGCGGCCAGGACATGGGAAGCATTCCGCTCACTGACTCAGTCACGGTTGTTTCAGGCGTCGATCTGGACAACGTTGGAGCCGGCACCTACACCGCCCAGGTCAAGTGGCCTACGGGCAGTGACTTCCGGAACCAGGGTGTCGATTCGAACACCGTATCGTTCACCGTAACGACCCGCGCTGTCAGCATCGAGTCCAACAAGGAGACCGTGGTTCGCGGCAACAACTTCGTGACCACGATCAGCGGCGAGAGCAACCATGACTACTACGTGTATGTCCAGGATGCCTCCGTGAACGCACCCGACACCTACCCGCTGATCCTCACCGGCCAGAGCGGTGTCAACGTCAGTGTAGCTCGGGACGCGTCCATCATGACAAGCTCGGAGGATATCCCGAATACATATGCACTGGTTCGGACAACCTCAGGCGGCACCCGCCCCATCGAGTGGAACACCACCACATCGACTTCCGACAAGACCTACACGATCAGAGTCGTCGATGCTGCGGCAGGTGTGACAAACCGCGCTGACGACACTGTCAGGGTTCGGGTCGAGAAAGGTACTGTCACTGTCACCGCAGAGGGCACTGGCGCCTTCTACCTCGGCGAGGAGATTACCCTGAGCGGTACCAACACCGAGAGCGACACGGTATACCTCTTCATGACCGGGCCCAACCTGGAGACCAACGGTGTCCCGCTGACGAACCTCTCCATTGCATCGGAGACCGACGATGAGAATACATTCGATACTGCAGAAGTCGAAGCTGACGACACCTGGGAGTTCGAATGGCGCACTGGAGAGATCGAGGGTGGTCTGCCGGATGCCGGAACCTACACCATCTATGCCGCATCCGCACCGGTTGATAAGAGCGATATTACCAGCGCTCAGTACCAGATCGCCTCCGTCCAGCTGCGGAAGGGATTCGTCACCGCCACGGTGAGCAACCAGGTAGTTGCCCAGGGCGATGACCTGACCATCAGCGGCACCGCAGAGGGCACGCCCGACCAGCTGTACGTCTGGGTCTTCGGCAGGAACTTCCGCCTCCAGACGACCGCAGATGTTGAAGACGACGGTACCTACGAGTACGATCTCGAGAATACCGACACCATGTCCACGGGTCAGTACTTCGTGATCGTGCACCACCCCATGAACAACCGCATCTTTGATATCGATTCCACAGCCACCGCCAACGGCCAGGTTAATTCTATCGTCGGCAACTCTGCCGGCACTGCGCCGAACTTCGGCCCAGTGTTCCTGAGCGGTCTGCAGGCATCCGATGCAGCCCAGGCACTGATCGACGCCCTCAACTCGGCGAACGTGGACGATACCTACACGCGGCTCACGTTCCTGGTCGAGGCACCCTGGATCACCATCGACCCCGTCGGTGACCACCGGGTAGGCGAGACCTTCACCATCACCGGTACGACCAACCTCGCAGAGGGCGACCAGCTCCTCGTCGAGATCCAGTCTTCTGCCTTCGGCCCAACCCAGAAGGAGACTGCCGACGGATTCAGCGGCCAGACCGGCACGGTTGAAGTCCAGGCAGGCGACGCCGTCAACACCTGGTCCTTCGAAGTGGATGCATCCACCTTCCGGCCCGACCAGTACATCGTGACCGTTGAGTCCATCGAGGCTGCACAGGCCAGCACCTCCACGACGTTCAACGTCGTTGAGGGAGGAACACCCACACCCACGGTTACCACGACCACGCCGGCGACCAACGTGACCACGACCGTCACGACCGCCGCAACGACAACCACCACGACCGCTGTCCCGACCCAGCCCGGGTTCGGTGCACTGATCGCTCTGGTGGGCCTTGGCGCTGTTGCGTTCCTGGTGCTGCGGAGACACTAATCCCACACTTTTTTATCGCTTCGGAATTTTTCCAACGCTGTTCTCTGATTTTTAGGGCAATTCAGCGAAGCTCAGTTTTTAAAATCGTCCAGAATCCCAGGACGGCATATTCCAGGATGCGATTCCGCAGACCTTGCCAATCGCGGATTTCGCACAGCCGATTGGAAATGAAGGTCTGAGGACAGTCTCCCTCTCGTCCATCCCCATCTGTGCGATAGGCCTGCAATATAGCGAACCGGGATCGGGTTAACGTTCTGAACACAAGGGTTTGAATCAAGCCAGAGCCCGTCCTCCAGGGGCGTCGTAAGAGACCGATTCGATCATCTGTCCAATCGCACCACAGGTATGGAAAGGTCTCGGTTACGCATCCGGATGCCCCCTAGTTCGCGGCTATCCCATGGGTGAGGGGACACCCTCTCGATAGGCGAGTGGAGTCAATTATTGGGATAATCAGTCTACATAGGTGAAGGAATGAGCTTTCGATATCGGATGTACCCAGACCTTTCGCCGCCGGGAGGAGGGAGGGGATCTCGAATCCTTGAACAGGACCTATCGCACGCGGGGGTAGAGGCAATGGGGGGAGGGGAGCGCACCCCCCACCCCCCCAGAGATCCCCCCCCCCCCAACAGATAAAAAACAAAAAACCAAAGCATGGATAGGAAGACAAAAC
>JAXDAH010000019.1:0-4987 GCA_034679905.1 Methanomicrobiales archaeon
CGGTAGCCCTCGATGATGTGGGCAGGTACAGCGCCCGTCTCAAAGAGCAGCCGGCCTACCATGGTCGATTTGCCGTGGTCGATGTGTCCGATCACTGCCAGATTTAAGTGCGGCTTTACTGCTGCCATTCTATGTATCCTCCGCTCATATATGGGACCATTCAGGTAAACAGTCCGATTGATGCGAGTGTAATATATTGGAAAGTCAAGTATATAAATCATTTCAATAGCTCGCCATTTGCTCAAATTGACTCAAAACGCCGAGAAATGGCCATTAACCGACACTATCAAGTGGTAGCCATGCGAAGTACTGGATGGCCATGAAGTCTCTACCACTGACCCGGACCGAGCAGAGCGATCAGGTGACCGTCGAGTGCGCCGATGGGGAGGTATCTGTATATACCCGCTGCGCTTATTGCGTACACTGCGAGGGGGTGCGGGTGGGAAGACGGGTGATGCCGGCACCCCTGAAACAGGCGTTGCAGGACCTGAGGCGGGGAACCGCCCAGGATGAGACGGTCTTCAACGCCGCGATGATGTTCAACACCCTGATCCGGGACGGATCCACGATCGAGTGCGATGATGACGCTAACGAGGGATTCCGCTCGCTGTACGCGTCTCGACGCTCCCGATGATCTCTTTTTTGAACGCCTCGAAGTTCAGGTCGTCCAGCTGATCCGATAGGAGCCGCCCGCTCCAGGCGCGCCGGTAGATCCAGACGACTATCTTCTCCACGACGTCCACCACAGCATCCTCGCTCTCGACGGCGACGAGCTCCCGCCCGATCCGCGGGTGTCGCCCCCGCCGCCCCCCGACCGATACCAGGTAGTGGCGCGACTCCGGCTGGATCAGGTGGAACGGGCAGGACTGGATGCAGACCCCGCACTCCACGCATTTTTTGGTGTCCAGGATGCAGATGCCGTTTTTTATCGATACGGCCCCTTCCCTGCAGTACTCCGCGCACGTCCCGCAGCCGGTGCAGAGTCCCGGGTTTCGGAGCGGTTTCACCCGTCCACTGATACCGATCTCGTTGAGCATGGGGCTGGTGCAGGCGTTCGGGCAGCCCGAGATGGAGATGCGGAGCTTCACCGGCATCTCCTTCCCAAACAGCCGTTCGTTCAGCCTCCGGGCCAGGTGGACGGTATCCACAATGCCGAACTTGCAGCGTTCGGTGCCGGGGCAGGCGACGATGTTCACCACCTCGTCGTGTTCGGCACCGAGCGGGGTCCCGTTCTTTGCCAGCGCCCGGGCGACCTTCGTCATGGTATCGGGAGAGACGTGAGGGATCTCCACCGCCTGCCGCGCCGTGATGTGCACGATCCCCTGGCCGTACCGGCGGGCGATGGCGGCGATGCCCCGCACCTGTTCGACGGTGAGGTTCCCCGCCGGCACCTGGACCCGCACGGTGATGAACTCCGGGTCCCGCTCGGTGATGATCCCCCCCCGCATGTGGATGCCGTACTCCTTCATCATCCCTCACTACTCTCCCGATGGAACCATAAAAAGATTCACAGGAAGGGGCTCTGTATCTCACCCGAGTGCCGCTGCCAGGATAACGAGCATCCGCACGATCTCGTTCGTGGCCCCGACCACATCTCCGTTCACACCGCCAAAGAGCCGCCGTGCGAGGAGGAGCATGGCGACGACGCCGGCGAGGGTGGCGATCGCCGCGGCAGCCAGCGTCGGCAGGGGCAGGGGCAGGAATAGCAGCGGGAGCCAGAGCAGGAGGGCGATGGCCGGGAAGTACCAGCGGGCCCGGGCGTGAAGGTAGCTCTGGATCCCTTCATGGAAGGGGGTGCCCACGGCAGTCAGGGATGCCATCGCCAGCTTGGAGCTCACTTCGGCGAGCAGGATCGTGTACCCGACCTGCGGGCTCTCCTGCAGGGCGGCAAACGCCAGCAGCGTGACGATGAGCCCGAGTCCCACCCCGCCGGCACCGCTGCTCCGATCCGTGAGCGCCTGGATCCGCTTCTCCCGGCTCCCGTGCGCCATGGCGCCGTCGCCGAAGTCCAGCAGCCCGTCGAAGTGGTGAAAGCCCGACAGGACCAGGGTCAGGGCCAGGGCGACCGCCGCGGCGAGCGGCGGAGAGGGGATGGCTAGGGCCGCCAGGAGAGCGATCCCGCCGATCGCGTAGCCGGCTAGAGGATAGAGGTAGGAGCGGCGGGCGAACTCGTCGAAGTCCACCGCCTTCCCGAGGGGGAGGACGGTGGTGAACTGGAGGAGCGCCCGGATGGACTTCAGGTACATTCGCTGTAGAGCCTGGATGTACAGCCGGCGATCAGCCCGGCGACCGCATCGTCCAGGAACGGTCCGAGTCGGGAGAGAATGCCCGGCTTCTTCTGGTCGTAGCGCGTGAACTCGAAGCGTGCACAGGTCCCGCCGATGTACTCGGCGATCGCCATTCCCAGGATCTCGTCAGTCAGCAGGAAGACGGGATCATCGGCGATCTCGGAGTCCTTGCGGTTGGAGTAGATCTCCTCCTCCAGCAGGATGGCTCCCAGCAGGAGAGAGGATACGTTGGGATCGGATAGCGCACGGATCACCTTCTCCCGCAGGATCTCCTCCGCCGTCCCGGCGTCGAGCCCGTGGGGGACGTAGAGCGCCATCGCTGCCGAGAGGATGGCCTCGATCTCCACTCCTTTCTCCTGCAGGCGCTCCGTTATCTCGAACATGGCAATAGTGTTTTAACCAGGGCTCCTATATACAGATCGATATGCAGTTTATCTCACCGGATCCACCATTCAAACCAGAGAAACCCCTCCTTTCCATCATCCTCGCCAATACGCTCCTTTCGACCGTTCCCGGTATATCGGGCGCCGGTCCCAGCCCGGCCAAGACTGTCCTCACCCCCATCCTGGACTCGGAGCTGATAGCGACGGGTGCGATCGCCTCCCGCCCCACAAAGCCCAACACCCCCACCGGCTGCCCGACACCGGCGATCATCACCCGGGCGATGACAGAGCTGACCGGGGACCAGCCGCTCTTCATCAACGCCGGCCTCACCGAGACCCCTGCCGTCCCTTGCCTGGACCTCTACGGTGCGGCGGGGCAGGATCCCCGATCGGGCGAGGCCGTGCCGCAGGCAGAGGCGCTGTACGTGCGGGGCGCGTGGGCAGGACGGCACCTCTCCCGCTGCAGCGATCTCCTGCTGCTCGGCGAGTGCGTGCCGGGGGGCACCACGACTGCCCTCTGCGTGCTGCGGGGATTTGGATATCCGGCGCGGGTTAGCAGCAGTTACATCTCCAACCCGGTCGGCCTCAAGGAGGAGGTGTGCCGGGCGGTGCTGGAGCGGATCGCCGCACTCCCGAGGGCCGATCCGCTCGCGATCGTCCGCTGCGGCGGGGATCCGATGATGGCGGTTGCCGCCGGGATCGCGAGCACGTACTCCGGAGACCTCGTGCTCGCCGGCGGGACCCAGATGCTCGCGGTCGCCGCCCTGATCAAGGCCATGGGGATGGATGTGCCCCCGATCGTGACCACCGTCTACGTCCGCGACGATCCCTCGGCCAGTTTCTCGGAGACTGCCGCCGAGGTGGGCGCGACCGCCTACTACGTCGATCCGCAGTTCGGGGATCTGGGACACGCCGGCCTCGCCCGCTACTGTATCGGCGAGGTGAAGGAGGGGATCGGGGCCGGCGGCGCGATGCTGCTTGCCTACCTGCAGGGGCATTCGCCCGAGCGGATCCGCAGCACGATCCTGGACCGCGCCCGGGGCTACGCCTGATCGGCCGTCGTCTCCCCCCGGGTTTACCCCATCTCGGGGTGCCGGCCCGCCTCCGGCACGAGTGAGGATAATCGCCGCTCCCGCCGCCGTATCAGCGCCTTGTAGAGCTCGTGGCTGGCGTAGAGGAGGACGGGGAAGGGCGCCAGGATGAGCAGGTAGGGGTAGGGCACGAACGCGGTGCTGAAGACGACCTGGATCGGCTCTACGAGAAGGAACAGCAGGATGAGCACGATCTCCAGGACGATACCGTAGACGAGCAGGCGGTTCGATACGAGCCCCCGACCGTAAGAGGGATACACCCAGGTGCGGAGGGTCCAGGCGTTGGCGATCTGGCAGAAGATCGCGCCGAGGAGGGTCATCGTCATCGCCTGGCGGTGCAGCACGGTTCCGCTGATGGCGAGGTTGCCGTAGTCCCAGCCCTGCAGGTAGAGAAACACGAAAAAGCCGGTCATCGCCGCGATGGCCTCGATGACGCCCAGGAATCCGTAACCGCGCTTGAAGACCTCCCGGTCCAGGATCCGCTCGGACCGCCCGACCGGCGGGCGGTCCATGATGTCCGCCTCCGGCTGTTCGGCCCCGAGCGCCAGGGCCGGCACCAGATCGGTACCGAGATCGATCGCGAGCACCTGGATGACGGCGAGGGGCAGGGGAATCGCCAGAAAGAACCAGAGGATGTAGGGGACGATCTCCGGCATGTTGGAGGAGAGGATGTAGGTGATGAACTTCTTGATGTTGAAGTAGACCGTCCGCCCCTCCTCGATCGCCGAGACGATGGATGCGAAGTTGTCATCGAGGAGGATGATGTCCGCCGCTTCCTTCGCCACCTCGGTCCCCCGTATCCCCATCGCGACCCCGATATCCGCCCGTTTCAGGGCCGGCGCATCGTTCACGCCATCGCCGGTCATGGCGACGATCTCCCCGTTCTTCTGCAGGATCTCGGCAATCCGCAGCTTCTGGTCGGACGGCACGCGGGCGAACAGGATATCCTGGGTCTTCAGGAGATCGCCCAGCTCCTCGTCCGAAAACGCCAGGATCTGGCCGCCGGTGATCACCCGATCGACGGGCAGCCCGATTCGATCTGCGATCGCCTGCGCCGTGAAGGGGCTGTCGCCGGTCAGGACCATCACGCGGATACCGGCCTTGCGGCACTCACGGATCGCCCCGGCTACCTCGCCCCGCGGCACGTCCATGAAGGCGACCAGCCCGAGCACGATCAGGCCGGCCTCCTCCTCTCCCCGCTGGTAGGCGATGGCGAGCACCCGGT
>JAXDAH010000020.1:0-4165 GCA_034679905.1 Methanomicrobiales archaeon
CCTCGATCTCGGCCTTGTGCGCGGCGGCGACGATCGCCAGCTCCGTCGGATCCCCGAAGACCATGGAGTCCTCGATCCGCGCCCGACAGTCGAGCATGCCCGATATCAGGCAGAGCTGCAGCCGCTCCCGGGACCCCCCCAGCTCCTTTCGGAAGTGGAACTCCCCGCCCTGGAAGTAGCCCTCCCCGCTGACCGTGATCTCCTCGCCGCTGGTCAGGTAGATCTCCCGCAGCGTCATCTCGCTCCGCGTGAGGGTGCCCGTCTTGTCGGTCAGGATCACCGTGGCGCTTCCGAGCGTCTGGACCGCTTCCAGATTTTTGACGAGCGCATTCCGCCGGGCCATGTTCTGGCTGGCGAGGGAGAGGGAGAGGGTGACAGTGGGCAGCATCCCCTCCGGTACGTTGGCGACGATGAGGGAGAGGGCGAAGATCGCGGCGGTGAAGAGCCCCCGCCCGAACGTGAACCCCAGGATGAAGAAGACCACCCCGATGGTCAGGGCGATGAGGGTGAAGGTCCGGGTCATCCGCGCGAGCTCGATCTCCATCGGGGTCTGCCTGCGGGTGACGGTCTCGGTGAGTGTGGCGATCCGCCCGAACTGCGTCTCCTTGCCAGTGGCAGATACGACTCCCACGCCGTTTCCCGAGGTGACGGTGGTGCCGGCGAACGCAACATTCCGCGCCTCCAGGATCTGCGCCCGCCGTTCCGGTTTCGCCGTTCGCCGCACGGGTCGGGACTCGCCGGTGAGGGTGGCCATGTTCACATACAGCGAGTTCGCCTCGATCAGGACGGCATCGGCGGCGATCTTGTCCCCCTCGTCCAGGAGAAGGATATCCCCCGGAACCACCTGGCGAGCCTCCACCTTCACGGGAGCCCCGCCCCGGCGGACCGTTACGAGAGCGGGCAGGAGCCGCATCAGGGCCTCGACCGTCTTCTCGGCCTTGTACTCCTGCCAGAATGCAAACGAGGCGTTGACGATCACCACCCCCACGATGGCGAATCCCAGGATACTGTAGCCTTCCTGCGGGGAGGAGAAGTGCGCCACGAATGCAAGGACGGCGGCTGCCTCCAGCAGGATCGCAAAGAACGTGGTGTACTGCCGACCGTAGGCGGCAAGGTAGTTCTTCTTCTGCCGCCGTTCGACCTCGTTCGGGCCGTACTCCGCCAGCCGCCGTTCCGCCTCGTCGCCTGTCAGACCGGACTCGCGGCTGCCGAACCGGGCCAGGAGCTCCTCCCGGGGGAGCGTAAAGACATCCATCGATACTCCCGATGCCGTGCCCGGCTTCTCCCAGCACCTTTCCCTATAATACTTTCGGGCATACGGCTTCCCGGGAGGGGGATGAAAGGACTATACTACCGGAGCGCCAACAGGTACAGGAATGCGACCCATCTATGTCGTCAACAACTTCGGCCAGTTCAACCATCTCATCCTGCGGAAGCTCCGGGACATGGATATCGGGGCGGAGCTGATCCCGAACAGCATGTCGCCGGCGACGGTTCGCGAAGGGTGCCGGGGGATCCTGCTCGGCGGCGGTCCGACCCTCGAGCGTGCCGGACGCTGTGCGGAGTATCTCGACCTGGGTCTGCCCGTGCTCGGGATCTGCCTGGGGTTGCATATCATCGCCACGGCACGGGGCGGGTCCGTGCAGAGGGGATCGCACGGGGGGTATGGAGCGGTAGCCGTGGATATCGTGGATCACGACGAGATCCTGGCGGGATACCCGCCGCGCATATCGGTCTGGGCATCCCATGCCGATGAGGTCGGCACGCTCCCATCGGGCTTCTCCATCCTGGCTCGATCGTCCATCTGCCGCGTGGAGGCGATCCGTGCTGACGAGGAGCCGATCTTCGGGATCCAGTGGCATCCCGAGGTGAGCCACACCATGGAAGGCACGCTCCTGTTCAGGAACTTCAACCGCATATGCCAACCGTAGACGAGATTGCAGAAAAGATCCAGGCCATCGGTTTCCGCTGCAGCCGCTGCGGCGACTGCTGCCGCGACGGGGAGAGCGGGAGGGTGCGGGTCCTCGTCGGGCCCGCCGAGATACGGCGGATCAGCGCCGCCTCCGGGCGCGGCTGGGATGCCGTGGCGGAGCCCTATCCCGAGTGGATCGAGGGCGGCGAGGGGACGTGTTTCACCTTCGCCTGGTGCCTCCGCCGCCAGGACGGGCAGTGCAGCCTCCTCACGCCGGCGGGTTGCAGCGTGTACGCCAGCCGCCCCCGGATCTGCCGCACTTATCCCTTCATGCTGGACGGGGAGAACCTCTTCACTTCGGAGTGCCCGGGTCTCGGGGAGCCCATATCGCGGGAGGATGCCATCGCGATCGCCCGCGATCTCCTGGAGCGGAAGCAGCAGGAGGAGGAGGAGGACATCCGCATGCTCGCCACCCTCGCGTGCACGCCGCTGCCGCGGGGAAAGCGGGTCGTAATCGACAGCGAGGGGATGAAGGAGCAGTAATGGCAGAGATCCGACTGGTGGGGACGGCGCATGTCTCCCAGAAGAGCATCGATGCGGTGCGGGAGGCGATGGACGCGTTCCAGCCGGACGTCGTGGCTGTGGAGCTCGATCCGGCCCGCTGCGCAGCGCTCAAGAAGCAGGCTGAAGAGCCGTCCATCTCGGACGTGTTCAAATCCGGCAACTTCACCCAGATCCTGGTCCAGTGGCTGCTGGCTCATCTGCAGCGCAGGATCGGGAGCGAGGTGGGGGTGGAGCCCGGGGCCGAGATGAAGGCCGCCATGGAAGAGGCGGAGCTGCGTGGACTCCCGATCGCCCTGATCGACCGCGACATCCGGATTACCCTGACACGATTCCTCAACTCCATGACCTTTCTGGAGAAGCTGCGGCTGCTCTACGCTCTTGCCGTATCGATGCTCGCGTCGGAGACCGAGGAGATCGACGTGGAGGAACTGACCAAGCAGGACGTGATGACCGCGGCGCTCGACGAGTTTCGGAAGTTCTCTCCGCGGGGCGCCCGGGCGCTGATCGATGAGCGGGACGCCTACCTTGCCCACAAACTCCATATGCTCGCCCGCTCCCACGAGCGGATCCTGGCGGTGGTCGGCGCCGGGCACGTGCAGGGCATCCAGCGTTTCCTGGAAGAGCCGCAGTCGCTCCCGCCCCTGGAAGGGCTGACGGCGGACGTGAAGCCCCGCCCCTACGCCAAGATCTTCGGCGTCCTGGTCACGGTCCTCTTCGCCGCCCTGATCCTGGCGCTGCTCTTCTCCGGCGTGGGAATGGAGGTGCTTATCGCCGCCCTCGTCTACTGGGTGCTGATCCACGGCGTGCTCTGCGCCGCCTTCGCCCTCGCCGCCGGGGGGCATCCCCTCTCCGCCCTGACGGGCTTCGGGGTCTCCTGGCTGACGGCGCTGAATCCGCTGCTCGCCGCCGGCTGGTTCTCTGCCATCGTGGAGGCGAAGATCCGAAAGCCCACGACGAAGGACTTCCGAGCGATCCTGGAGGCGGAGTCCTTCTCCGACATGCGCAGGATCCCGCTCTTCCGCGTGGTACTCGTCGCCGCCCTGGCCAATATCGGCAGTACGCTGGGGACGATCGCCTACTTCATCTTCATCTTCCCGGCGCTCGGCATCGATCCCACCGTGCTGCTGATGGACGGGCTGCAGAACATCTGGAGCCTGCTCCCCATCCACTGACCGTTTTTGCTTCCGTCCTTCCGCCCCTTCCATTTGTAGTGTATCTGCGGCCTCGCTGCGATCCCAAGAGACATCCTCATCCCCGGACCGGATCGCGAAGACCATCGGGACGAGCGTCGTCGAAGATTGTCAGAGTGGCGGCGCATGTATCCGGGAAGAAGATCCACTACGAGGGCACGGTCTGCTCGTCCACCCCCCGGCTAGGTCGGTGGTCCGGTTTCAGGCACGGGGAGGGAATGGTCTCTCCCTCGCAGGTGCGATAGGCCCGGGTATGGGAGTAGGGGTACTGCTATCCGATCGTGTCGCATCCTCGAAGGGGGCACGGGGGAATCTCAAGAGTGAAATCCTCCCTTAGAGGCTATCGTACCAGCGGGGTGGGGGTACGGGGGAAGGGGACGATACTATCCACTAGTGGTGATGGTCTGAGTCTGGATTCCCCCTCTTGCCATTGGGAGAGCAGGGATGCGGCGATTCGTATCCGGGAACAACGCCCTCATCCCCTCTCACCGGGACGGGT
>JAXDAH010000021.1:0-36103 GCA_034679905.1 Methanomicrobiales archaeon
CTTTTGGTGTGGGGGGGGGGGGGGGGGGGGGCGGGGGGGGTGGGGGGGGGCCCCCCCCCCCCTTCCCCCTTCTGCCCCCCTCCCCCATGATGCGATAGGGCTGAATACGTAGTCAGGGATAGGGCGAGGGGTGGTTGCCCAGAGTCTGGCAAGGACGAACCGCAGGGATGGCACTCGGGACCCATTCCTCCAGCGTTCCCGACATCGACCTCGCCGATCCGCGGAGGTCGCGTCCGTATCGCCGAGAGCCGCGTTCAATCTGGACCGGAGAGGATATGAGCCCTGCCGCTCCGAAAGGGCTCTCGGACCCCCCGACTACGGCGCCATCTCGCGGACGGCGGCGTAGGAGGCGGCGCTGGAGAGGAGCCGTGCCAGGCTCGGGATGGCGAGCGTGTAGCGGCGCTCGCCCAGGTTGATCAGGAGCGCCTTTTTCGAGCGGGACAGCCGCACCCTGCCCGCCTCGAACCAGCACTGCCGCTCCTCCCCCTCCAGCGTCCGCGAGCGGGCAACCAGCGGGGCGGTCTCCCCGCGGTTCAGCACGCCGGAGACCGCCCCCAGAGGGATGACGTAGGTGCCGCGGTGCGGGATGCGGACGATCAGGTGGTCGCCGCTCTTCTGGACGTAGCCAGCGTCTCTGAACTCCACGGAGTAGACTGGGCAGGACGCTATATAAACCTTAGAAGAGCGGGGTGAGAGTGAACGATAGCATCGGCACAGGAATCGCCGGATCTACTCCTCTCCCTCCTCGTCCTCCTCCGGCACCACGATCAGTTCCCAGTCCTCGCCGTCGAACTCTATCGTTCCTGCCCCGTCGCAGGCCTCGCAGGTCACCGTCTCCTCCGGACCACACTGCGTCCGCACCCATTCCGCCGCAGGATCCTCGGCATCGGCTGCCATCCCGAAGTATCGGCGGGCCTCTTCGGACTTGACCAGCTTGCAGAGCGCGTAGGCATCGTTGGGGACGAGCCCGCTCCCGCCGCACCGCCTGCACTTCAGGATAATCATGCCGGTCCGGTTGGCGGAGCATGGTATATCAGGGTTTGCAATTCGCGGCAGGAACGGGCTCCCGAATACAGTCGCGGCAGCGGGCAGGCGCTCTCGTCCCGGAACCCCTGCCAGCAAGCTACCCCTGGCGACGGACTGTGATGCTACAGGCAATACCGCCGCGGGCTTGCGGAGGACGGATCCGGGCGCGTGAGATCGGTATTCCCATGAAAGGGGGTGCCGGACCCTGGGCTGCCCCATAGCCGACCCGCACAGACGCATGCCGCGCGGCTCTTATTAAAATATCATGAGACTCAGATACTATTGTACTGAACACGGGAAGAATTCCTGTATTTTCTCTGCGATTGCAGGTGTCGGGTTTGCGCACTCAAGAAGAGAGGGTCGTGGGGTACAGGCTGATCCGGATTGCCGTGATCGTTTTGGCGCTTCTAGCTCTATCCGGAGCCGCCGTCCCCGCAGCGGCCCAGGAGCCGGAGAAGACGGTGCTCGTGATCTCCTCCTACCACCAGGGCGACCCCTGGACGGACCAGATCACGGAGGGCATCAGGTCCGCACTGGAAGGGCAGAACGTCAAGATCTACTTCGAGGAGATAGACTCCAGCCGGACAGGCGAGATAGACTACGACCAGAAGCTGTACACGTACTACTTGTGGAAATATGAGCATACGCGGTTCGATGCTATCATCTGCTCGGACGACACCGCGTTCAAGTTCCTGCTCAAGCACAGAGTTCTTTCTGAAAACAAGCCTGTCATCTTCTGCGGTCTCAACTACCTGGACGATACAGTGCTGGCGAACAGCACCCAGAACCGTACAGAGTATACGGGTGTTGTAGAGGACCTCGACATCCGTGAGACCCTGGATGTGGCCCTCTCCCTGCACCCGTCCACCCGCGAGGTGGTGGTGGTGAACGACCGCACGGACACCGGCCTCGCGAACCAGAAGACGCTGGAGGACGTCGTTCCCGAGTACACCGAGCGGGTGAGTTTCGCATACCTGGACAACCTGACCGCACAGGAGCTGGAGCGCGAGCTGCAGCAGCTTCCCGCGGACCGGATCGTGCTCTTCCTCTCCTTCAACCGCGACCGGACCGGCCGGATGCTCGACAACGACGAGAGCCTCGACCTCATCAGCCGGAGCAGCGCCCCGGTGTACAGCCTCTGGAACGTCTACCTGGGCCACGGGATCGTGGGTGGCCGGCTGATCGACGGCACCGAGCAGGGGAGGCGGGCCGGAGAGATGGCTCTTTTTGTCCTTCAGGGAGGGAACGTGACCGATCTTCCCATCGAACGGGAGAGTGACAACCACTATATGTTCGACTACCGGGTGATGCGCACCTTCGGCATCGACAGGTCCGATCTCCCCTCCGATAGCACCGTGATCAACCTGCCCGACCCGTTCTACGCGATACCCAAGTACGTGGTCTGGGGCACGATCGCCGGTACCCTCGCGCTCATGAGCATCATCCTTATCCTGCTGGTCAACATCACGCACCGCCGGCGGATGGAGGAGGCGTTGCGGGAGAGCGAGGAGAAGTTCCGGGGGATCGCGCAGCGCAGCTTCGAGATGATCTACCTGACTGATAAAGACGGCAGGATCACCTATGCCTCCCCGGCGGTGGAGAGGATAACCGGATTCGCCGCGAACGAGGTCGTGGGCAGGTACCTGCACGATCTGGCCGTGAATCCCACCCGCATCCACCGCGCCCGCAGAAGACTGCTCGACGGCGAACGGCAGGACGAGTTCGAGACGGCCCTGCGCAGAAAGGACGGCGCAGCGGCGATCGTCGAGGTGAGCACCTCGCCCGTGGTGGTGGACGGCCGGGTCGTCTCCATCCAGGGAGCAGCCCGGGACATCACCGAACGGGTGCAGATGGAGGCTCTGAAGCGGAGGGCGTTCGAGCAGATCGAGCAGAACATCGAACAGTTCGCCATCCTGGGCGACCATATCCGCAATCCCCTCGCCGTGATCATCGGTCTGGCGGATATGGAGGACGGCGACCACTCCAAGAAGATCCTGGAGCAGGCCTGGGAGATCGACCGCATCATCGACCAGCTGGACAAAGGCTGGATCGAGTCGGAAAAGGTGCGGGAGTTCCTGCACCGCCAGTACGGTCAGGAAGAGTGAGCGGGGCGAGGGATCCCCCGAAGCCTTTTTATGCCACCTTCACAGTCCCTAAGAGCGGGGTCTACATCATCGGCAGAGCGGAATTCAGGGACAGCGCTCGCGTGCTGGAACGCCTCGCCAGGATTCTGCAGCACCCGACATCCAGGGTGGGCTGGGATGCCGTTCTGGCACTCGAGGGCATGCCCGACGAGCGGGCGACCGAACTCCTCGTGCGGGCTCTTCGGGATCCGGAATACGTGAGTATCCGCTGGAGGGCGGCGATCGCCCTCGGGAGACGGCAGGATCCCCGGGCGGTGGGGCCCGCTCCTGCAGGCTCTCGACAGCAGAGACCCCTTCTCCGTCCGCGAGGAGGCGGCAGAAGCTCTGGGCAGCATCGGGGACGAGAGGGCGGTGCCGTCCCTGATACGGGCGCTGGAAGACCGGGACCCGGGCGTGCGGCTGCGGGCGCTCCAGGCGCTCGTCGAGATCGGGGCAAAGGAGCCGCTCCAGCGGGCGCTGGAAGGCTCGAAGGCTGCGGGCGAGGTGGAGGAGGCGCTGCGGCGCATCGATAGGCGAGAGAAGAGTAGACCGGGACTCCTTTTTGCCGTCAGCGGAGGCCTCTGACGCCGGGCCTCATCGTTCGGGACGGGAGCGGAGGGCCTCCTGTTCGCGCAGGTGCCGTTCCCCTTCTCCGACGGGGGTCCAGCAGCTGCAGATCTGCCGGCGCCGATCGTTCTTCGGCCCCGAAGGGAGGCGGCTGCGGCGATCCGCCCGCCGATGCCGGGAGAGGAGGAGGCCTGCGACCCGATTTGCGCCCTGCACGGGTTCGCTACTGCAGGGTCGTGCTGTATCGGAGAGACCCGGCCCGTGCATTTATTAAGGTAAAAGCAGGCATAGGGCATCGGGGGATGTTCCACGATCGCCATCCGCAGGACCCTGGACGGGGAATCAAAGGAGATCGACCACGTCGAGGAGGGCGCATGGGTGCACGTCTCGATGCCCACCGAGGAGGAGAAGACCTGGCTGCGAGAGACGTTCCGCATCGCCGAGAGTTACATCGAGGATGCCCTCGACGAGGATGAGCGCCCCCGGGTCGAGAGGCGGGAGGAGTTCGTCTTCATCCTGGTGCGCTGTTCGCGATCGGACGCGGAAGAGACGATCCCGTTCGTCACCATCCCCCTGGGCATTTTCGTGCACAGCACCGTGCTCGTCACCGTATGCGCCCGCGATCCGGACGTGATCGCCGATGTGGTGGAGAGCGGAGCCGGCGGGATCTCCACGGATCGCAGGACCACCCTGCTCCTGCACATCCTCCTGCGGAACTCGAAGATCTTCGGCAGGCACCTGCGGCGCATCCACGAACAGAGCACGCTCGGGGAGGAGGAACTCGAACGATCGCTGACGGGGGGGACCATGATCCGCATCCTGAACCACGGGAAGAGCCTGATCTACTTCTCCTCGTCCCTCGCCTCGAACCAGGCGATGCTGACGAGGCTCCAGAAGTCGAACTTTCTGGAGCTGGCGCCCGGAGATCCGGATCTGATGGAGGACATCCTCTACCAGAACATCGAGAACGTGGAGACGGCGGAGGTCTTCTCCCGGATCCACACCGGCATGATGGATGCCTTCTCGTCTCTGGTGTCGGTGAACCTGAACGTCCTCGTACGGATCCTGACGGAGATCACGATCGCCCTCTCCATCCCGATGATCATCGTGGGGCTCTGGGGGATGAACGTATCGCTGCCCCACGCCGGGAACCCGTTTGCCTTCTGGATCATCCTCAGTCTGCTGACGATCCTCGCCGTGGCGACCTTCGTGGTGATCCGACTCGGGGAGGTGGTCACTCCCCAGGGCGTCCGCAGGCGTTGAGAGCGCCGCCCGGCGGCAACCGGCGGCGGAGAACAGGGCATCCGTCCGCCGACCGATTCTGAACGCCTGACCGCGAGCCATCCGCCGGCGGCATGGCATCACGGCTGCCGGTTCCCCGATCGGAGACGTTTCCTATGCCTGTACGCATCATCCCGCAATTGGCAAAGCTAATGAGCTCGCAAAATTCATGCGTATAGAAGGAACATACCATGGCGACATCTATTGCCCGGGTGCTGGTCAGGCCAGCACGGTTCTATGCGGAAAAGAAGGGTGAAGAGGAGAGTTTGAAGGTGCCGGCACTGATCGTGCTGGCGCTCGGGATCGTGTCGGCCGCCGCCGCCTACCTCGTGGCCGGTCTGACCCTGCAGCTGCTCCCCGGGGATCTGCAGTCCGTTGCCGCCGTCGCAGGTGCAGCAGGCGCAGTCGTCGCTCTGATCATCACATTCCTGACCTGGGCCGTCATCGCGGCGGTATTCTTCGGCATATCTGCGTTCTTCGGGGGGCAGGGCAGCTTCGGGAGAACGCTGGAGTTCGTCGGGTATGGCTTCATCCCCCAGATCATCGGAGGCATCGTCTCGCTCGTCCTGGTATTTCTGTTCGTCTCCAGCGTCCAGGTCGCGCCGGTAACCGATCCGATGGAGGTGCAGAGGGCGGTGGAGCAGCTGATGCAGTCCCCGCTCCTGCAGCTCTCATCGCTCGTCGGCATCCTGTTTCTGGTGTGGAGCGCCAACATCTGGATATTTGCCGTACAGCACGCCCGCGGCCTGACCACCAGGAACGCGGCGATCACCGTGATCCTGCCCGTTGCCATCTACCTTGCCTTCTCGCTGCTCAGTCTGGGGTTGTTCTAGATGCGAAGTTCCATACTGCTGGTATTTTTGCTGATGGGCGCACTCGTTGCGGGGGTCTCCGCGAACGAGCAGAGCGCCTCGCAGGTGACCGTTGCCGAACACCGGGTGGATCCTGCCATCCTTATGCGGGGGGATGCGGGCACCGTCACCGTCACCGTCACGAACTCGGGGACCGAGAGCGTCGCCTACCAATGGGCGAAGATCTTCGGCGAAGAGGTCCGTGCTATAGCGGATCCGTATACCACGGGCGGTCTGCTCGGGCCCGGCACCAGCAAGACATTCACCTTTACGATCCGGGCGGATGCCGCCGATGGCATCTACTACCCCGTCTTCCTCCTCGACTTCCGGGATGCGGGGCAGCTGCGGTACCCGATACCGATACGGGTGGAGAGCACGGAACTCCAGCTCTCGCTGACCGCGAAGCCGACGTACATCGTGGAGGGGAAGCGGGGAGACTACACGCTGCTGGTGGGCAATCCCCGCGACGGTGCGGTGAGCGGCATCCGCGTGACGCCGACTGGCGAGGGTTTTGAAGCGACGCCCTCCAGCGCCTTCATCGGCACCCTCGCGCCGGACCAGTCTGCAACGGTGGCGTTCAACATCACCCCGGCCCGCTCCACGAACGTCTCGTTCGTCGCCACCTACAGGAACGGCGTGAACGAACACCAGACCGAGCTCGCACTCCCGCTGACGACCGAGGAGAACCGACGGGGCGCGGACCTGATCCTGACCAACATCGAAGTCCAGCCGGCGGGTGGCTACTACCGCCTCAACGGGGATATCACCAACGCCGGTCTCGAGACCGCGAATGCGGTCGTGCTCCGCGCGGACGACTCGGCGGGTCCCGTGCCCCCCTTCGCGAACTACGTGGTAGGGACCCTGGATCCCGACGACTTCGCCAGCTTCGAGCTCACGTTCCGTGGGGAGGGCCTGGAGCGCGTGCCGCTGATCATCGAGTTCAAGGACGATGACGGCAACCTCTTCGCCTCGACGACGGGCGTCGAACTCGCCGCGGAGCCGCTGACGAGCACGGAGACGGAGATCCCCCTGTACGCGTACGTTCTGGTGGGGCTGGTGGTGCTCGGGATCGTCGCCGCCATCGTCTACTCCTGGAGACGAGCATGATCCGGGGAATGCCGCACTCCCCTGCCGGCACCTCCGGCTGCAGCCGGCCCGCCCCTGCCGGCGGGAATGAAGCGATGGCATGAGGCGGATCGATTGATATTCTTCGAGTTTGCCACGCGGAACATCCGTCTGCACTGGTTCCGATCGCTCCTGGCGGTCATCGGGATCGTGATCGGCGTGCTGGCTATCTCCTCCATGGGGATCCTGGGCAACAGTCTCGTCCTCTCGGTCTCGGAGTCCCTGACCGATGTCGGCGATACCATCGTGATCACCCCGGCTGCCGGGGGGTTCGCGATGGGGCCCGGGCAGACGGCACAGAAGATCTCCACCCGCGACGTGGACGACATCCAGCGTATCGCCGCCCCCAATGCCGTGATCCCGCTCCATGTCGGCGGCGACCGCATCACCATCGGGGACGAGAGCGGGGCGGCGACCATCTACGGGATGCGGGAAGACGATATCCCCCTGCTCCTGGAGGTGGACAGAGGCATCTATCCGCGGGGCGCCTCCGGAGCGATGGTGGGGAGCCAGCTGGCCGAAACGTTCGATATCACGCCGGGAAGCCGTATCCGCATCGGCGGCGACGGGGAGAGCGTGCGGGTCGTGGGGATCCTCAAGTCGCGCGGGGCGGGGTTCGACATCAACCCGGACTTCGCCATTATCGTCTCCGACCGCTTCTTCTCCGCCCTGTACGGGGAGGAGGAGTGGGACCAGGTGATCGTGAAGGTGCGGGACCTCGACGACATCACGCCCATTAAAGAGGACATCGAGGCGAAGTTCAACCGCCGGGAGACCGTGCTGAACGTGCTCGAGACCCGGGTGATCCTGGAGGCGATCTTCGACGTTTTCGGGCAGATCACGACCTTCACCCTCGCCATCGGGGGCATCTCGCTGATCGTGGCGGGGGTGAGCATCCTGAACGTGATGATGATGTCCGTCTCCGAGCGAACCCGCGAGATCGGGGTGCTGCGGAGCATCGGAACGCGGAGAGCGGAGGTGCTGAAGATGTTCGTCTACGAGTCCCTTCTCCTGGGGCTCATCGGAAGCCTGATCGGGGGCGTACTGAGCCTGGGTGGAGGATACGTGCTGCTGTTTCTGATGGCCGGCAACACGTCCTACCTCTTCGAGCCCTCGACCCTGGTCTACATCCCCTTCGGCATGGCGGTCGGGATCACGACGAGCGTGCTCTCCGGCTTCTACCCGGCCTACAAGGCATCCAATCTGAATCCTGTGGAGGCATTGCGGCATGAATGAAGAAGGTCTGCACGGTAGCGCGGTGATGCAGCTCCGGGATGTGACCAAGGTCTATCCGCTGCCGGGAGGGGACGTGGTGGCGCTGAACCGCGTCTCCCTCGAGATCGATTCCGGTGACTTCATCGCCATCATGGGCCCCTCGGGTTCGGGGAAGTCCACGCTGCTGAACCTCATCGGCTGCCTGGACGTCCCGACCTCGGGCGAGCTCTTCATCCGGGGGCGGAACGTCAGGGACCTCTCCGACGACGAGCTGACCCGGTTGCGGCGGGACAGCATCGGGTTCATCTTCCAGCAGTTCAACCTGATCCCGCTCCTGACGGCGATCGAGAACGTGGAGTTCCCCTGCACCCTGAAAGAGGGGGACGGGAAGGCCCGGGGCACGTGCCGGGACCGCTCCCGGAGCGTCCTGCTCTCGGTGGGGCTCGATGAGCCGCTCTTCAGCCACAAGCCGGCGGAACTGTCCGGCGGGCAGCAGCAGCGGGTGGCGATCGCGCGGGCGCTCGTGAACGATCCGGAGATCCTGCTCTGCGACGAGCCCACGGGAAACCTGGACACGAAGACGGGGACCGGCATCATGGAGCTCCTGGCCGAGATGAACCGCGAGGGAAAGACGATCGTCATGGTCACCCACGATCCCCGGGTCGCGGACTATGCGAAACGCCGGATCCACATCGTCGACGGCCAGATTGCGTAGCATTGCCGCCCGCGGGCGGAGATGCCAACTTCCCGCTACCGCGTCGCCCGCGTCCCAATCCGGCACGGGAGGTGCAGGCTCCTTCCCTCCGCCCGGTGGCCGGTGCTCTTCGCCGCAGCCCCGGGGGCTGCGCCTTCTCTTCTCACAGGCGAGCACGGACAGTTCGACCTGCCGGGAACCCCCGGGCAGAGCTCGACGCCCGGTCTTTGTGCGGCTGCAGGAATCCAAATGGCTATGGTGCAGGAACGGCAACGCTACCGTCGGAAGAGGTGATGCAATGGGGCGGGAGCGTGCCCGTGACCGATGCGGCGATCCGTCTTCGCGGCGAACCTGCCGGAACCTGCATGCCGAGGCGGCGATCGGCCTTGTGCCGGACGCAACGGGAGAGGGGTGGGTATCGCCGCCCTGCAGCCCGGCCGCCGGCGTCCGCCCTCGAACCAGGAACCTCCCAGGAAGGCGGGCGTGATGTTCTTCAACTTCGCCGTGCGGAACCTCCGGCGCCACTGGATCCGCTCCGCCCTCTCGATCATCGGGATCGTCATCGGGGTGATCGCGATCGCCTCCCTGGGCATCATGGGCAACAGCATCAACCTCCTGGTCGCCAATCTCATCAGCGATGTCGGCGATACCGTCGTGATCACCCCGCATACGGCGATCGGGACCACGTTCGCCGGCGATCCGCGAACGGCGGTGGATGCCGCCATTCCCGCCCGTCAGGTGGACGAGATCCGGCGGGCGGTCAGCCCGCACCGCGTGATCCCCGTACTGCAGGGTGCGGACGAGGTGGAGTTCGGCGGCGGCGAGAGCGGCTATACCCAGATCATCGGGCTCGATCCCGAAGACGCCGCGATCCTGCTCGATATCGAGGAGGGGCAGAACCTCCGCCCGAACCAGCCGGGGGCACTCGTCGGGACGTACCTCGCACGGGAGTACGACATCGCGCCCGGGTCCCGGATCGCGGTCGGCGGCGAGACGCTGCGGGTGGCCGGAACACTTCGCGAACGCGGATTTGCGGCGGATATCAACCCCGACTTCGCAATCGTCGTATCGGACTCCTGGTACGAGAGTCACTTCGGCACGGGGGACGCGTATGCCATGGTCATCGTCCAGGTAGGCGACATGCGGGAGATCGACGCGGTAAAAGACGCGGTGGACGACCGGCTGAACCGCCGCGAGGAGACGGTGGACATCTTCGACTCCCGGGAGATGCTGGCGCAGTACGAGGAGATCTACCGGCAGATAACGCTCTTTCTCGTCGGCATCGGGGCGATCTCCCTCGTCATCGCCGCCGTCAATATTCTCAACGTCATGTACATCTCGGTGACGGAGCGCATCCGGGAGATTGGCATCCTGCGGAGCATCGGGGTCCTCCGCCACGAAGTGCTCCGCATGTTCCTGTACGAAGCCCTGATCCTGGGTCTGATCGGCAGCGTCGTCGGCGGGGCGTTCAGCGCCGTCGGGGGGTACTTCATCAGCGTCGCCGCCATCGAGGTGTTCACGGCCGGAACCACCTTCGGGGAGAACTACACGGTCTTCAACCTGACGTCCGTCGGATACATCGTCTTCGGGATGCTGTTCGGTATCGGAACGAGCATCGCCGCCGGGTTCTACCCGGCCTATAGAGCCGCGCAGCAGCAGCCGATAGAGGCGATGCGTCATGACTGACGGGTATCGGCGGGGGGCGGTATGATCCTCTTTCGGCTTGCGGTGCGGAACCTGAAGCGGCACGCGGTCCGATCAGGGCTCGCCACGGTGGGGATCGTCATCGGCGTGATTGCCATTGCATCGCTCGGCATCATGGGCAGCAGCCTCTCGGTGCTCTTCGGGGGACTGGTCTCGGACGTGAGCGACACCGTCCTCGTCACCCCCCACCTGGCGGCATCCAGCGGGGATCCCTTCGATCCCCGGAACACGCTCGCCGCGCGGATACCGGACCGCGACGTGGCGCTGATCGAGAAGACGGCCGCCCCGAACCGCGTCATCCCCATGATTCGCACCTCGGAGCGAATTGGCGTGGGCGATCGGAGCGGGTACACCCTGCTCTACGTGCTGGATGCGGACGACATCCACTCCCTGCTGGAGAGGGAGTCCGGCCTCTACCCGCAGCGGTCATCGGGGGTGATGGTGGGGGCGCTGCTTGCCGACGAGTTCGACCTGCATGCCGGCAGCCGCATCGATGTCGGGGACGAGAGCGTCCGCGTCGTCGGTGTTGCCGCCGAGCGGGGGATGGGGATCGATATCAACCCGGACTACGCCGTCATCGTCACCGAGGATTGGTACGCCGCGCGGCACGGCGAGCAGGAGGCGAGCCAGGTGGTGGTGAAGGTGCGGGATCCCGCGGAGATCGAGGGGGTGAAGACCGCCATCGATCAGCAGATCAACCGCCGCCGTGAGAGCGTGGACATCCTGGACTCGCGCGAGATCCTGGAGATCTACTACCAGACCGTCGATGCCGTCAACGTCTTCCTCCTGGGGATCGGCATGGTGTCGCTCTTTGTGGCCAGCGTGAGTATCCTGAACGTGATGATCATCTCCGTCACGGAGCGGACGCGGGAGATCGGGCTGATGCGGGGCATCGGGGCGAAGCGGCGGGAGGTGATGTTCATGTTCCTCTACGAGAGTCTGGTTCTCGGGATCGCGGGGAGCATCGTCGGCGGGGTGGCCAGCGCGGCCGTCGGCCACTACGTCAGCGCGTCCGTCGCGGGGCTCCTGACCGACTTCATCGCCGTGGAAGGCCCGGCAGGGCTGAACCTTGCTGCCGTCGGCCACATCGCCTTCGGCGTCGGCTTCGGCATCGCCGCCAGCATCGTCGCCGGGCTCTATCCGGCCTGGAAGGCGGCGCAGCTCAATCCCATCGAGGCGCTGCGCTACGAGTGAGGGGCCTCTTTCAGGCCAGGAGAACGGCGGTCACCAGCGGGATGGTCGCGAGGGCCGCCAGGGTTGAGATGAACACCGTCTGGGATGCCAGACGGGCGTCGGAGCCGTACTGCTCGGCGAATATGACCGTATTCGCGGCGGCCGGCATCGCCGCGAGGGTGACCAGAACGCTGAATACGAGGGGATCCGCCGCCAGGGGCCGCAGCAGCACCGCTGCGGCGATCGGGATCGCCAGGAGGCGGACGGCGCACGTCAGGAGCACCCGCCAGTCCCCGATCATCTCCCGGAGCGGGAACGTCGCCAGCAGGGCGCCGACGACGATCATTGCGAGCGGCGTGGTAACGCCGCCCAGGAGCCCGATCGCGTCGATGAACGGCGGCGGAATCTGCACGGACTCCAGGAAGAGGAGCAGGCCCAGGATGGAGGCGAGGATGCCGGGATTGGCCAGGAGCCGGGGATCGAACCCCGGCTCCTTCCCCCGCGTCAGCATTGCGATCCCGAGGGAGAAGACGAGCACGTTGAAGACGAGGTTGAATATGGCCACGTAGAAGAGGGTATCGGCACCGTAGAGAGCCTGGACGACCGGAAATCCCATGAATCCCACGTTGCCGAAGACGATGGCGAACTGGAAGACCCCCCGCTCGGTGCGGGTGGCGGGGAGGACGCCGGCGGCGAGCCTGGCGATGGCCAAGGACAGGGCGAAGAGGATCCCCGTGAGAACGAGGAGTTCGCCGGCACCCGCGAGGAGCGCTGCGGACCGGGGAACCTGCATCGAGGCGATGATCAGCGCCGGAATGGCGATGTTGATGAGGAAGCTGGATACGCGCCGCGTCGCGTTCAGGTCGAGGATCTTCAGGCTGTAGGCGCCATACCCCGCCGTCATCAGGAGGGCCAGGGTGAAGATCTGGTCGGCCACTGCCAGGAACTCCGTCAACATCGACTCTCGCCCTCCCCGATCCTTATCCTGTTGCGTCTGTATCCTGAAGAATGGTTCTCCTGATCGTCCCGGCGTCCGCAGCGCCGCTGCGCATCCGGGGGGCTCCCCGAGGGGAGCATCCTGCAGGCAGGACGGAAATCATTTTGTATGGTGTTGCGCATACTCACCGATATCTGAGGTGGCATCATGGCAGAGGAGGCTCCACCTCCCGTGATCGTGGTGGATCGGGAGAAGAGAAAGGAGGAGAACTTCGAGAAGATCGTGCGGCAGCTCGGCCACGAGCATATCCCCTACCGGCTGAAGGCGGCAGAGGCTCTCGGGCGGATCGGAGACGAGCGGGGTGTGGAACCGCTCGTCGCGCTCCTGGACGATCCCTCGAACGAGGTGCGCTACGTGACCACCGTGGCGCTGGGCAGGCTCCGGGACGGACGGGCTGCGGAGCCGCTCATCCGGGCGCTGAAGGACGAGGAGCGCTGGGTGCGGCAGGGAGCAGCCGGGGCGCTGGGGGAGATCGGGGATCGGCGGGCCGTGCCGGATCTGGTCGCCCTGCTGGAGGACCGGAAGAAGGACGTGCGGGTGGCTGCAGCCGACGCGATCGGGAAGATCCTGGACGAGCAGGGGGTTCGCCCGGATACCGAGGAGGCGGTGAGCGCTCTGATCCGCGCTCTCGAGGACGACGAGTACGAGGTGCGGAGCGCGGCCCGGGGGGCCCTGCGCAAGATCACGGATCAGGAGGAGTGGTAGTTCCCGCCCCGCTCTGCCGCCAGACCGAATTGTGCGCGGGGGCATCGCTGCGGCGTTGCATTCTTTTGACTGCGGGAAATCTGCAGATAGCGGGTAGGTTTGCCAGCCCCGTCCCGCTCTTGAGGGCATCCTGCCTTCCCGTGCAGGGGAAGGGATGATAGGGGGTGTGCTTCGCTTTTCGTTCTGTGGCCGGCCATGAACTAAGAGTTCAGAGACAACTAAAGAGAAAAAGTGCTCCTGCCATGGGGTGGCCAGAGTAGCCATGGCGGGTCCCCCGGAACCGTTGTCCTCTGAGAATAGCCCTCCTGCGTATTCTTACACATGTTCCATCCGATCCAATGATTCGAATTAGAGTCTCTCCTCCCCGCGCTCCTTGCAGGGCCGCCCTCTCTCCTCGGTGCGAGGAGGGGACCGGCGCGGTAGGTCCGCAGGGGACGGGGAATTCAGTAGCCGCTCTATCGCACGAAAGGGCGGGAGGGGTCCCGAATCCTCCCGAGGATACCAGAAAGCCGTCAACCTCGATGTGGATCTCGAGTCTCTTTGTTCCGATTGCCCCACTCCTCCCGGTGTCATTCGGACGGTTAACCGAGAGCTACTGTACAGACTCGGGTTCGATCGAGCTCTCGCCATCGATCCCGGTAACACGGTTAACTGAAGTGAAAAAGGGTTGCCTCCCTGTTCATCCCTCCCCGAATGCGATGGGATGGATTTCGGGGAGCAGGAGATCTGGCGTAGCAAGCGGCCCTAGCATCCGCTTGGGGTTGAACGGAAAAGAGCGTCGGGTGGTATACAACCAGGGAGAAGCTGTATCAGCGGAGCGGGGGGTGCGCTCCCTCCCCCGATACGTGCGATAGGCTCGGATGATCTCTAACCGGCGTCAGACTCCGCTGGACCGAAGGTCTCCGGTCAGGTATGGCTCCGACGGGATCTGGCCGCGGGGATCCAGGATGCCGTCAGCAGGACTCCTGTTGGGATAACGCGTCTGCCTCTCTCCACGACTGGCGAGTACATGGCCTGGGACGTGCTGGGGGCTCCGGCGGTACGAGGGATGCAGCCGGATCTGGATACACCGAACGTCGGGGACGTCAAAAAATTGAGAAGTGTCCATCCCGCCTCCGGCCCGCGGATCACCGCCTCTTCAGCGCGATCCAGATCATCGCCGCGCAGAGACCGATGATGCCCAGGAGCGGCATGAGCGGCGCCTGCGTGGTGGGGGGGACAGTCGTCTCGGTCGCGGGAGGCGTCGGCGGCGGCGTGGTTGCGACTGCCGTCGGCAGCGTTGTCGGCGGGGTCGTGGGCTCCGTGGTCGGCGGCGCGGCGGTCTCCGTCGGTGTCGGCGTCGTCGGACTCACGGTGACGCCCGGGCGACCCCGCACCGTGAAGTTCACGACATTGGAGTCCTGTGCAAAGTCGTCGAACTCCTGGGGGGCTCTCCAGCGCGCCTGGAAGCTGTACGTGCCCGGTTCGAGACCGGAGAGCGATACAGCACCCGGTCTGCCGGGATCGTCGGTGTAGAACTGCGAGCTGCTGACGTTCAGGCCGCTCATATCCCTGCCCCCGATCACCGTGGTCTCGGCGCCCCCGGGCCGCAGGAATACGATGTCCACCTGCGCCGGATAGGTGGTATCGACTCGGTACTGGGATCCAACCCTCGAGGATGTGATCTCGAAGGCGACGAGGGTCCCGCTCGAGATGGTGAGCCCCTGCACGGAGTCCTGGTGGTACGGTGCGGCGAGAACGACGTCCAGGGCGAGTTGCGGCTCCTGGATGTTCACGTAGTAGACCGGGGATCCGCCCTCGCTGCGAATGAGCCCGGATCGATTCCAGGCGTAGTAGATCCCGTACGCGCCGTCTACCTCGGACTCCAGCAGTTCGAAGTCGCTCGGATCGCCGACGGAGATGATCCGGTCGATGGCCTGCCCGGAGAAGTCGCTGTAGTGCACGAGAGAGGCGACGGCATCGCCCCCGCCGGCGAGTGCGGCGAGGTTCAGACCGCTCTCGTGCACGAATACGGTATCTCCCGGCTGGATGTCCTGTATCGTCGGACCGCGTGCCGCTGCCGGCAGAACCATGACCGCGACGGCGAGCAGGACTGCCAGTGCAACGCCGCCGGCGCGGATCCACCGTGCGTCCAGAGCCCATCCCATGCCGGGTACGGACCGCTCTCCTCTCCGCCCGGGTTCGATCCTCCCCTTCGATGGGGGAGCCAGTGAATTGCCTGCCATATACGATCTCCTCTCACGGTTTCCGGAGGTTCTTCTGCCTGAAAAAATTTAAGATTTTCGTCGTCGACGAATTGCCGTGCGGAGAAACAAAAAGGCCCCGCATCCGAAACGGAGGCATCTCGGGCGAGTTCCAAGGGCAGGCACGCCTGTGCCGCGAGCGTGCCTTAGCTGCCACCCATGATCCGGCGGACCGGTGCGCCCGGCGGAGCTGGCGAGGAGAAGGCAAACACGCGTCATTATTTTCTCAATAAAGGTTCTGGTATCGGCCAGGATATCTAAAAATTCTTCCTGGAACTCGAAATGCAATTCAAAAGCATCTAATAATGGCACGGGAGAATGTTTGTACAATCATGGGGCTTCGAGCAGATGCGACATCCGTCCGAACCATACGCGAGCGCACGGATTACTTCATCGGCATACTCAAAGGCTACGACTGCTTCAGCCGCGCCGGGGATCGGCTTGCCCGGGACGTGGACTGGATGCTGGCCATCTCTCTCTGCTCCCTCCTGTGGGCGCTCGCCTGGTTCTGCACCGGGGCAATCTCTCCCGAATCGGCGATCCTCTCCCTGTTCCTTCTGGTGATCGCGTTCTTCTCCCTGTCGGCCATGCTCTTTGCCCTGTTCCGGGCTACCCTGTTCCTCATCCAGGTTCTGATGGAGGGGGCGGTCGGCTCCGTCGATCGGGTGCGGGACCGATCCTTCCTCCGACGCCAGAGGAGCATACGGAGCCTCTACAACGATGCCTATGCCGCCCTGGACCGTGCGGTGGTGCTCTGGTGGAAGGCGCACCGCATCGCCGTACTGAGCGCGCTGATCGTGATCCCCGCCTTCTGCTTCTACATCCTGGGGCTGGCCTTCCTTGCCGGCTGCGTGGCATGCCAGGTAATGCTCCCGTAAGGGATAGCGATACCGTCCCCCGCGGACGGAGAGAGCCCGATGGCCGGACCTATCGTCAGAGTGGCGGAGGGGGCACTCCATCCGCGCCATTCGTGGGGCGGCCTCCGATCGGCGGTGTGTGTGTCGGAGTGCGTGGGGATCCGTACGATTCTCCCATCCCCCGCAGATCCACGCCTAAAACCAGACGTAGGATAGAGGTTCCCCCCGCATTTCGGCCGAATAGGGGCTGTTCCCGGGCGCTCGCTGGAGCCGGTCTGCGCTCCCGTTACAGGCTGTGCCACATCCCGGAGAGGGACTCTTGAGGGGATCTCGGCCCCATCCCTGAAACACGTCTCCCCCGGCGATACCCTGCTGCCCTGCGTGGTCTCGGAGTGCCGATCCGGCGTCCTGTATCCTCGAGAATGGATATAGCTGCTGTCCAGGTGATATTCGCCATAATCCCGGTTTGAGGGCGGAGTGGCGACCGAAGAGAGGGCAGTCTACCGGAACTGTGCCCGCAACTTTTTTATCTCTTCGAGGGCGGCATCCCTCTTGGCATAGTCGCCCTGTTCGTGCGCTGCCGCGGCAATATCCGCCAGCTGCAGTATCAGGAGGAACGTCTGCTCGTCATCAAGAATCGATCGCGTTGCCATGCCCTCTGACCCGGCCCCATGGGGGGTTAATTAGTAATTTTCCTTCGAAATATACAATCCTTCCCGTGGTCGGGGCGTTCAGCGGGCTTCCATCCGATACGAACGCTTCGGGGCGGAGCGTGCTGGACGGGCGCCATCTCTGTCCTGTGCGAAAAGGCTCCACGTCACCGTGTGATGGGGGTTGTAAGAATCCCCCAGAAGAAGGTTTGAGGGGGGGGTTGGGGGTTCTTACGGTAGGGTATAGAGATGTGTCCGATGGTGTAAGGGACTTGACCACACTCGCAAAACACATCTGGCAGTAGTGGCAGGGCCCTCTTGCGTTGGGGGAGGTGGTCGCAATCCCGATCCCTAATTGAACTTTTTAATATATAAAAGTTTCTATTTTCCATAACTAATGGCAAACGCCTTTTTATCGATTTTAAATTGCTACCGGTGCTTCCGCTTTGTTCGTGGCGCTGATGCAGGTCGAATTGCCGTCTCCCGTGTCACGCCCTGCGCCCCCCCGGCCTGAAATTCCTTGAACCCGACGAAAGCGTCCAGGAGGTCCTTTGTGATGCGTGCCCCCAGGTTCGGGCGCAGCGATTCCAGCCAGAGGAAGAACCCCACCTTGTTCGGAGTGTAGCGCTCGAACTTGAAGTTGCCGGACTTCGACTTCACCATCTTGAGGTACTCCTTGCTCTTCTTCGAGCGCAGATAAATGATCGGGTCGAAGCCGGGCAGATCCGCTGCCAGGACGACTTTCGAGAACTCGTGGCTGAGGCAGTCCAGGTTGCAGTCTTTTCCCTTGATCAGGATGTCGTACTCCTGGTCCAGCATTCGGAGCGCGGAGGGGTACAGGGCTCCAAAGAGGATCTTCTTCACGAGCAGCGAGGCGGGATCCGGATTCTCCGGCAGCTCCGAGACGCCCTGGTTCGCGATGGTTCGGAGCACCCGGCCGCGTTCGATGTCGTGAAGCCTTTTATAGTCGAACGTCCGCAACGGCCCGATCTCCTGCACCGACACCAGTTTGGGGTGATGCACCGGCTTGCGGGGTATGTTCCGGATCTCGGACGGCCGGAAGTTGGTCTTGATCTCCCCGCAGGACTGGGTGTGAATCAGGATGTTGTCCGGCTCTTTAATGAGCCGGCGGACTGCGATGATGCGGGAGATGTCGACAGACGATATCAGGATGAACGGAACCGTCTCCTGTCCGAACAGGTAGCCGAGAAGCCTCTTTTTGTAGCGGATCTCGTCCCCGAACTCCTTCATATCCAGGGGAGAGGTGACGATCTCGCCAAAGGCGACCTTATCGTTCCTGTCGATGAGCATCAGGTCGAACTCCGCCAGATCCTGGCCGTTGCCCCGGATGTTGATATCCCCCAGGCGGGAGTAGAAGAGTCCGTTCTGTCCCAGTTCCACCTTCTGGCGGATATGCCGGGCGTCGGCCCCCTTGCGCACGACACTTTTGATCTGGTTGGTCTGGAGAGCCAGCTTGAGCACCATCTCGTAGACGATCGCCTCGTACCAGCGCCCCTCGGCCGTGCGCATGGGCTCGATGTCGACCGAGAAGAGTTTCCTCCTCTCCACCTTGGACAGGTGCCGTGCCGCCCGCAGCGTGATATCCCGGTCCGGCTGGATGCTGTTAAAGTTATTCTCCAGCCATTCGACCATCTTCAGCATGGCGCTACCAGCATCCGGATCAAAACCGCATCTCTCCTGTCATAGAGGCGTTCCTCGCTTGACACCACTCGTTTATATACTCTGGTCTGACAGTACTTATGCATTTCTGGAGCGCGGGACGGAGATTCGGGCGCTCGAGATAAGACGGCGTCTCTTCCCCGACACTGCCGGCCCGGCCCCTTCTCCCGCACCGCGGGGCGATCCCGCACGTATGCCTCGCGCGAGAATCTGGAGGGTGAAAGGGGACCGGGAAGAAGTCGGGCTGTCGCATTAAAAGGGGGACGATCCGAAGGGAATCCACCGGAAGCGTCCGTACCGGGTCCTGCTTCTGGCGGAGCTACACGTCGAGCGGTTTGAAGAACTCCCTGCCAACCTTGCCATAGAACCCGGTGATCTTGGGATCCAGGCCGCAGACCGGGCAGATATAGTCCTGCGGAAGGTCCTCGAACTTTGTGCCGCGTGGAATGCCGTTATGCGGCTCGCCGCGGTTCTCGTCGTAGATATAGCCGCAGACATCGCAGACATACTTCGTTGGGAGCCAGGGATCGAATCCCCAGGTGCCGACCTTGCCCTTTCCCTGCTGGCCGCAGACGGGGCAGACGTAATCCTCCGGCAAATCTTCAAAGGCAGTACCGGGCGGAATGCCGTTATGCGGTTCGCCCCGAAGGGGGGAGTAGATGTAGTTGCATACCCTGCACTTGTACCTCATGACTTTCATTGTTAATCCTCGCTGGTTGTCGCCTCACGAACGGGGGTGGTTCGGCCTACGGTAACATATACGTTGCGGAGGGCGGCAGTCAGACCACTGCCCGGGATACCTTCGGGAGCAGTACCCGCCAAGACACGGGCCGAAGATGCACGGCTATCGCGAATGCGCACATCGACGCATGGCAGCCCCGCATATGGTGCTTGCCGGAGCAGCCGCCGGAGCCCCTGCGTCCCCTGAAAAAAGAGCATCTGCTCCGATCAGGCCATGGCCCGCTGTTTGCTGATCCCCTCTCTCAGCTCCCGGATCTTTCCCAGAGCAGCGTCGCGCTGGCGGAAATCCCCCCTCTCATGCGCTGCCGTGGCCATATCCGCGAGCTGCATGACCATCAGGATTGTTCGCTCCCTCTCCAGAGCTTTCTTGGACACCATACCCATCATTATTTCGTTTATCTGTCAATATATATACTTTATTTTACCTCTTTTGGCAAATCCCCCCCTTCACGGCCTCTTTGGGTTTATTCAAATTCGAACCGGGCACGGTTTTCCGATCCGCAAATCCGGCGACCGCTTATTCCGGCGTTCAGGAGCTCGCTCTCCATGCCGGCTTCGAGAACGATCTCGATGGAGGTCCGAAGGTCGTTGTCAGCGAAGGGCTTGACGATGTACCCCTGCGGCTGCGTCTTGCCCTCTCGAGCAGGGATCCATCGCTACAGGCGGTCAGAGATATCGGCGTGACCCGATACGCCGAGATGATCCTCTCCGCTGGATCTCCATGAGGGCCGGATCCGATCGTTTCTCGTTCACCATCGCAGCCTCTCCCGAAGGGACGCTTCCAAGGACCGTGTACCCTTGTTTCGCCAGACGGATCTCGATAAGCCTGGCGAAGGTCGGATCGTCCTGGACCCTGTGTATTCCCGAGGCCTATTGTACCATTCTTCATTCGCCGCGGGCGTATCATGGTCTCCACGCCACAACCAGTTACGCATGCTCCGACTCCTGACCACAGGCCTCCAGATCCCTCAAGAGCTCCTCTGCCGACGGGTAGCGCTGCGCGGGATCCTTCTCCAGGCATCGCAGGATGATCGGTTCGACCTTCCCTGCCTCCGGATTGAGCCGGGATGGCGGTGCAGGGCGGTCGTGCAGGATGGAGGAGGCAACCTCCGCGATCCCCTCCCCCTGGAAGGGGAGCTGCCCCGTCACCAGCTCGAAGAAGAGCACGCCCAGCTGGTAGATGTCCGTGCGGGCATCCGTCCTGCCGTACGCCTTTGGTGCGATCTGCTCGGGAGCGGCATACGGCAGGGAGAATCCGGTCAGGGTCGATGCCCCCTCGTCACCGACTGCCTTGGAGAGCCCCCAGTCTGCGATCTTCGGCTGCCCCTCCGGGGAGAGGAGGATGTTGTGCGGCTTCAGGTCGCGGTGCACGACGCCCTGCGTGTGCGCGTACGCGAGCCCCCCGGCAACCGCACGGACGATGCGGATCGCCCGATCGACGGGCATGGGCTTTTTGCACGCCTCCAGCGTCGTCGGCAGGTACTCCATCTCGAAGTAGGGGACGGGCAGGATGTTGGCCTCGAGGAGCTCCACGATGTTCTCGTGGCGGAGCCCCTCCCAGGCCTTGATCTCCTTCAGGAAACTGATGCCGGTCAGCTCGTCGTAGCTGATCGGGATCTTCACGGCCACGTCGCGTCCGTCGTCCGCCCGCCGCGCCCGGAACACCCGGGCGATGCCCCCCTTGCCGATGTACTCGACATGGGAGTACCTGCCCTGCAGGTCCGGGGGGAAGTAGCCTTTCTGGGGTTCGCGGGGTGCCGCCGGCCGGGGGTCCAGGACCGTCAGCCCGAGCGGGAGCGTGGATGCGGGCACTGCCGACCCGCCGGCGCCTCCTGGCTGCGTCCGCTCCTGCTGCCAGAACGAGAGGAGGGCCGATGCGAGCACCGCGCCGATGTTCAGGGGGGAGAAGGCTCCGATGACCACCGGGACAAGGAGGACCAGCACCGCTGCGGCGGTCAGGGACAGCCCGAGATGGATGCGTGCCAGCAGCGGGAAGGGTCGGCGATAGGCCGCGGCATAGCAGAGAGCCAGGGCGGACAGCGCCAGGTAGGCGAAGAGGAAGGCGGTGCCGATCCCGACCGCGAACCCGACATCCTGTACCGGGCGGGCGGCGAGGGGGATCACGGTCAGGATATAGAGGAGAAGCAGCACGATGCCCGTTGCTCCGAAGCCAGCGGCAAGTACGCGGGCGGACGGTCGCCGTTCCGTCACGATGAAGCCCGCGGCGCTCCTGCCGTCCCGCACGAGGACGGGGGCGAGCAGGAGCGCCACAGCGCCCAGCGTCCCCAGGGCGGGAGCGATATCGGGAGCCGATGGATCGGCGGTCGCCGGCGGTGCGGCGGTCGTCTCCGCGGGCGCCGTCGGGATTGGCGTCGTCGTTGCAGGGATCGCCGGGGCGGTGGGCGCGGGGGATGGCGTTCCTACAGTCTGCGATGGCGTCGGCGCCGGAGCCAGGTACGCCTCCCAGGGCTGGATCAGGGGGCAGGGGTCCCTCCGGTTCTGCGGCGTCGCCAGCCGGGGAACGGCATCCCCGCCCCGCTCGACCGTGTACAGGCTGTCCCCGATGCCGTCGCCATCCCCGTCCCTGCCTGAATAATCGCTCCAGTAGTTGCCGAGCGGAGAGGTCCGCGTGCGCCCGCCGTAGGCGTAGGGCAGCTCCTCCGCAGAACTCCAGTCCGAGGCGCTGGAGGCGACCGCGTTTCGCGTGTTCTTGAAGGTGTTGAGGTAGATGCGGTTTTCGGTGGATCCATCCCCCAGGACGAGGCCGATTTCCGAGTTGCCGCTCACCGTGTTCTGCGAGATCCGGTTATCGGCAGAATGCGCGAGGGCGATGCCCGCGATGCTGTTGCCGGAGACCGTATTGCCGATGATACTGTTCCCGCCAGAAGAGTCGAGGGCGATACCCCGCCCGCAGCCCGCGATCCGGTTGTTGAGGATCGTGTTGCCCGTCGACGAGACGGTGATGCCGTCGAAGGCGCCCCCCCCGTAGAGGCTGAACCCCTCGATCCGGCAGCCGTCGGCCAGCAGGATCATCGCTGCGCCCCGCCCCCCGGCATCGATCGCGGGGACGCCGCCTCCCGTATCCGTCCCTTTCAGGGAGAGCCTCCTATCCACCCGCAGGTTCTCGGCGTAGGTGCCGCTCTCCACCAGAATAGTGTCGCCGCTGGAGGCCCGATCGATTGCCGCCTGGATGCTCGTGAATTCTCCGTGGTCGGGGTGGACGGTGTAGGTGGCGGCGGAGACCGACGGGACGAGGAGGCAGAGGACCAGAAGGGCGACGGCGGTTCTCCATCCCCGTGGCGCACCAAAGCGGCGGAACGCCGTCCGGCACCCCTGCAGAGGTTCCATTCTCCCTCCCACTGTCGATTCCATCAGTCTGCTGCGCCGGGCCTCGGGACGTTCGCGGGGAGGGTGAGGAGAAGGCGCGCGCCCTGTACGCCCCGGGAGAGATCCAGGATATCGCCGTCCTGAAGGCTCTCCCGCCTTCCCCCCTCGAGCTTCCTGTTGTTTACGTAAGTGCCCCCGGTGCTGTCGCAGTCCTCCACGTACCAGGTGTCCTGCACCTGCAGGATCCGGCTGTGGGGTTTCGAGATCCGCGTCACGGACCTGTACTCCTCCGAGAGGACGATGTCGTCGTACTTCTCGGGGTGCTCGGGATCGATCCTCCCGATGCGCACCCGATCGCCCCGGACCCGGAAGATCCGCCCGTCGTCCGGCCCTCCCATCACCATCAGGGCTGGATAGCTCTCCATGAGCTCGTCGGAGACCTTTCCCCGGACCTGTCGCAACCGGTCGGTGAGATCGCGGTCGATCGTCGTTATCCGGATGTTGCTGAACAGACCGAGGTTCCGCACGATCGCCTCCAGACTGCCCGGCACCAGGGAGTACTCCCAGACCGGGTGGACCCCTTTGCTGGTGGGTCTCCCCAGACCCGCCTCCTTGCGGATGACACCGATGCTCAGGAGTTTATCCAGGTGCTTCTTCGTGTTCTCGTAGCTGGTCTCGATCTCGTGCGATATGGACCGGGCATCCCGGGGCTTCTTCTCCAGCAGTTTCAGGATCCTGAGCCTTGCGCTGCTGCTCAGGACATCCAGGTACTCCGAGAGCTCCTCCAGAAAATCGGGGTCCTCCTTGATGAGAATGGTCTCTGTCGTGCTCCGCTCCTCCATCGCGATCGCCCTGTGCCGTCCGGTAGATAGATATTTTTTTATACTCTATTTATTTATATCGTTCTGTAATTTTACTCTCATTTCATAGTTAAAATAGATTAAGCGCCCAAATATTGGTTTTTAAGGGTTGTCCTGCCGGACTCCTGAAGTGAGCAGGGAACGACCGGACTCTCTCGCGCAGCGGCTGGTGCAGGCGCTCCGCTCCTCTGCGCCGTCCCCGCGATCGCGGTGGCTGGATGACCTTCGGGGTAGTTAGCGGCGATGCGTTCGCCGCTCTCCCTCCCGCTGCCAGACCGTCACGCACCAGAACGCATCCTCACAGGTTCGTCCTGGAAGATACGGTCCGATTGTGCTCGATTACAGAGGACGCTTTGTTCCTCGCGCCTACCGGGCAGACCGTATCGCTACTATAGGGGAATCTCTCCGGCCCGGGACAGGGAGACCCGGGTACATGGTGCTGTTCGCATGGACCTTCCAGGCTATCGCACCGGCGGGGGTGGGGGCAATTGAGGGAGCGAAAGATCGCATGTCTCTTACATCTCATCTCTCTACATCCCCTCTCTGTGCTGGTTGGATAGCTCCTGCAGTGTCCGCGGGGGAGCCCTGTGAGCCTGTCTAGGTCCGCCCGCCCGGCGCCGTATCGCACCAGAGAGGGCCTGGATGCGAACTCCCTTTTCCAGCAGCCCTGTCCCCGCGTGCGATAGTGCCCGCGCCGCAATGCAATCGAGATCCGGCTCCGGGGGAGGCTCTGCCCTTAGACGAGAGCGACGATCCCCTCCGTGATGATCTGGATCGCAATGGCAGCCACCAGCATGCCGAGCACCTTGGCCAGGATATCCGTTGCCACTTCGCCGATGAGCCTCTGGATCTGGGAGGCGTAGCGCAGGACCAGCCAGGTGGCCAGGAGGGCGAGCGTGATGGCGACGAACGGGACGAACAGGCCGTACTCCGAGGAGAGGAGGA
Organism: Methanomicrobiales archaeon; assembly: GCA_034679905.1. GTDB lineage: Archaea > Halobacteriota > Methanomicrobia > Methanomicrobiales > JACTUA01 > JASEFH01. The sequence goes on from JAXDAH010000021.1 coordinate 24,765, forward strand.
GGACCGTGGTGATGGTGCCCGGGCCGCAGAGCAGGGGCGTTCCGATCACCACGCCGGCCGCGTTGTGCTTGTGGCCATGGGCATGCGGGATCTCGATCCCGAGCGCCTCCTGCATGCCCAGGATGAACAGCAGTATGCCGCCGGCCACCTGGAAGCTGGCGAGGGTGATGCCCAACGTATTGAAGATCAGGAAATTGAAGAAGAGAAATACATACATCAGGAGACCCGCCACGATTACCGCGACCCAGGCCTGCTGCGTGACCTCTTGCCGGGAGAGGTTTCGCGTCATGTCCACGAAGATGGGGACGGAGAGCAGCGGATCGAGGATGATGAAGAGGGCTGCAAAGGCGTAGATGATGGCGGGGATGATCTCCAGCATACCAGTAGAAACTAAGGTCGATCGAGGGATAATAGATTTGATATCGGATCTCTCTCGCGGAGAGACTCGTATGAATGCACGAACTCAGTCCGTCCTATCGAGAAGGATGCCCCGCACATCCAGGAGCTTGATCACCCGAAGCGGAAGGGCGAACCACTGCTGGGTGGCCTGGATGAACTGTTCGGCAGCACCTGGCGAGAGGAAACTGTCCACTACCAGATCTTTCTTGCCGATATCGTAGACGACGCAGTATACCATCGGATCTCTCACCTGCCACTACTGGATGTACATACATAAATACATACATAAAAACTTGCCCGATCGCGATACTGTTATTTAAACGATGCTACATACATAAATACATACAATGATTCTGCAGTGCCAGCGGTGCGGCTACCAGTGGGACTATAAGGGCAAGGCGGAGTGGTACACCTCCTGCCCCCGCTGCCGGACCTCTATCAAAGTACGAAGAGAGAAGAAGGGCAATACATGATCCTCCGCAATCTGATTTTTCTTTGAGCAGAATTTTTAATCAGCGATCCGCCTTGGGGGAGACTACGGGGCCCAGTCTTTTCTCCACCAGACCATACCGGAGTGTCACGGCACAGTCGAACTCGCGAGCCGCAACCGGTATTCTCCTTTAAAAGCCGGTTCGATTCTATAACCATTATCTATACCGTGCGCCTCACGTAATACCAGCTTCAGGGAGCAGTTGCGATGGAGAGATGGTCATCGAGGCTGGGCTTTCTTCTGGCGGCAATCGGATCGGCGGTAGGCATCGGGAACATCTGGCGGTTTCCGGCGGTGGTGGGCGAGAACGGAGGGGGAGCCTATCTCCTTCCCTACTTGATCGCGGTCTTCCTCTTCGCGATTCCCATGATGATCCTGGAGCTCGCCATGGGGAGGCAGTTCCGGGGCAGCGTCGTCTCCGCCTTCCGCCAGGTAAGAGCGCGATTCCATGTCCTGGGCTGGCTGATCGCCGGCATCGTCTTTCTCGTCCTGAGCTACTACCTGGTCATTACAGGCTGGACACTCGCCTACTTCACCTTCGCGCTGCTGGATATACCGCTGTCTTTCACCGCGTTCACATCCTCCAGTCTTCCCCTGGCATTCTTTGTCATCGCCGCCCTCGCCACCGGGCTGATCGTATCGCTCGGCGTGCGGCAGGGGATCGAGCGGATCACGACCGTGCTGATGCCTCTTGTCTTCGTCATCCTGATCGGCATGGCGCTCTTCGCCGCGACCCTGCCGGGATTCTCTGCCGGGATGGCGTTCTTCCTGACGCCCGACTACGCTGTCCTAACCAACCCCCTGCTCTGGAGCGCCGCATTCGGGCAGGCCTTCTTCTCCCTCTCGGTGGGTCAGGGGATCCTGCTCACCTACGGCATGTACGTGGAGAGCAGCATCAACATCCCCCGTTCCTCCCTCATCATCACCCTCGCCGACCTCTCGGTCGCGCTGCTCGGGGGGCTGGTCATCTTCCCCATTGTCTTCACGTTCGGGCTGGAACCGGCCGTCGGAGCCGAGCTCGCTTTCTCCACCCTCCCCCGGGCATTCGAGCTGCTGCCGGTCGGACGCTGGATCGCCGTATCTTTCTTTGTTCTCCTCTTCTTCGCCGCGCTCACGTCCGCGATATCCATGCTGGAGGTGAGCGTGACGCCGCTCATGGACAGCACCGGGCTCTCCCGCGCAAAGGTCAGCGCCATCCTGACGGCACTGGTCATCCTCATCGGACTGCCCTCGGCGCTGAGCTACACCCCGCTCCAGCTGAGTGTCTTCGGGGCGCGAATACTGGATATCATGGACGAGACGGTGGGAACGCTCGGTCTCCCCGTCACAGCCGTACTGACGGCAGCCGTATTCACCTGGTTTCTCGGGAGAGAGGTGCTGGAGGTGCAGCTGGAGGGGAGCGGGAGCCTCGCCCGGCTGATCTATCCGCTGGTCAAGTACGTGATCCCGGCTGTTCTCATCGTGACGACCGCCGCCCGCCTGCTGCTCTCCACCAATCTTGAATGGGGATTCGTCCCGGGGCTCCCCTTCATCGGAATCCTGGCCCAGGGCCTGGGAACCCTCCTGATCCTCTCCATCCTGATGGCGATCATCCTCATTGCCTGCCGCCTCCGCAACTGCCGGCTGCCGGGTCTCCGCTCCCTTCGGTGAGGGGGTGCAGGGCGGTGCGCGATGGTGCACCGCCCCTCCCGTATCCGCCCTCCTGCCTGCATTTTCGATATGCCGTTACCTTTCCCCTCCCTGCTGCTACCATCAGCTTCATAAGCACGAAGACAAATACTGAGAGAATAGCAAACCGCAGCGGCGTAGTACGCCGGCTGGATTTGCCCGTTGATCGTATGAGGATGCGATCAACCCTTGGACATTCCTCACGAGAGTGACCCACCGGTATGGAATCCACAGATGATGGAGATCCTGGGCCTCAGAGCTCTTTTACTGTACTGAGCACGGTAAAGATTCCGAAGAAATCGATCGTTATCAAGACTGTCCGGGCGCAGGAGCCGTATACCTACATCGACAGTTCTGGTAAGACGGTATCGGGAAAGATGGGAGATACACGGGTTGAAGTGCTGAGAGAATCGGCAGATGGGACCCGCAGTATCTCCTGGCTGGAACGCGGATGGCGCAGCAAGCGGCTGCCGGCCAACTTCATGCACGCGTTCCACTATGCTCAGAGGGTGGAACAGGCGCTTCGTATCGAGAGCAAACCCCTCTCGCCCGAGGTGATCGACCGGGACCTGCTCCGGCGGGTCGTCTGATCCACGCATACCTATCCTTTTTGAGAGTCTCACGTTCATATCCCGCATCGCTTGGCCGATCGTCTCTTCCGCTTCTCTATCCCGATTCGACCCGCGGCAGGCATCCTGCTGGATCGAGCCGGGAAGACAGAATAAGAAAATATTTGAGGGTCCCCATGGCCGTAGCTATAGAGCGGCGTATCGGGGGAGAGCGTGAACTTCGAACTGTGGGACCTGGCCCTTCTGTTTCTGTGCGCGAAGGTGGGGGGGATGCTCTGCTCCCGCCTTCGCCAGCCGAGCCTCATCGGCGAACTGCTGGCCGGGGCGGTTCTCGGTGCAGCCGTCAGCGGGCTGGCTGCCTCCGAGACCATCCACGTGGTGGCCCAGATCGGGATCATGTTCCTCATTCTGCTGACCATGCTCTCCATCGATCTCGACTCCATCGAAGGGAACCTGGAGCGGCTGATCCTCTCCCAGGTATGCACGGCGGTCATCATCTTTCTCCTGCTCGCCGCTCTCTTCGCGCACCTCGGCCTGGATCTCGGGCTGGTGCCGGTGGTGGGGGCGGCCATCTTCGGCTCGAGCACGGTGATCGCCGTGCGCTCCCTCCTCGCCCTGGGGAGACTGAACTCGCCCGAGGCCCAGACGATCATCGGGTTCCAGGTCATGAACGGCATCATCGAACTCCTCCTGATCGCCTCGGTCATCAACCTGCTGGAGGTCCGCGCGTTCAGCGTCGAACCCCTCCTCTCCCTGGGGCTGATGGTCGTGGGGACGTTTGCCGTGGTGAGCCGGCTCGGCGAGCAGTTCATCCAGGGGCTTATGAGCTCGATTCAGGCGCTGCGGCTGGACGAGGTCCTGCTGGCCCTGACGCTGCTGCTGGCCTTCTCCCTGGCGGCGATCACCGAGGCGATCGGACTCACGCCCTACCTCGGGGTGATGCTCGTCGGCATCCTCATCAGCAGGACGCCGCAGGCCGGGGCCGTCTCCAGGAGCATCCGCCAGATTGGCGAGGGGTTCTTCATCCCCGTCTTCTTCGCATCGCTGGGGCTCGGCGTAACCGTTCTCCCGCTGCTGCTCAATCTGCCCTGGCTCGTCTTTCTCCTCGTGACCTTTACCGCCATCCGGCTCGCGGCGGCGATGGTGCCTGCGCTCTTCTGCGGCCACTCCCTCGTTCAATCCGTGCGGGTCGCCGCCGGCATGGCTCCGATGTCCGAATACGGCCTGCTGATGCTCAGCCTGGGTGCAGCCAGCGGAGTGCTGGACGGCACCTTCTACTCCGTCCTGGTGGGCGTCTTCCTGCTGGGAAACGTGCTCTCGCCGTTCCTGCTCAATGCATCGTTCGCGGCAGGACTCTCGCCGCACCGCAAGCCCCGAAGACACGGGATCCGGATGTAGCGGCGCGCTGCGGGCGCGCTGCGCGCGGGACGGGTTCGCCCGCTCCGCGGAGACGGCAATCTCCCGCCATCGGCCCCGACACGCTCTCCTGGACGGCGGAGATCCTGCAAGGGCTCTGCTGCCTTCCGCCGCTGCCGCCAGGGGCCCTCTACTCACGGCAGACGTAACTCTCCGATGCGGCTTCGGAGGCCTGGACGATCTGCACGAGCCGTTCGTGCGCCGTCTGCGCCGCCTCCCGCACTCCCGCGTCGGGATCGGCGGCTGCCGCCCGGCCGAGGGGCTCGACCGCTCTCCCGTCGGCCAGAAATCCCAGCTGAACCGCCGCTCTCCGGCGGATATCGGCACTCTCGTCCTGCAGCGAGCGGATCAGCCCCTCCAGATCGCCGTCACCTGCCATACGGTCCACGTCCCGAACCTGCATAGTCTCACCGGCATACGGACGGGCAGGTTCCCTGATAAATATTTCTCCCCTGCTCCACCACAGTTCGACCTCCCGGTTCACCTCCGATCCTCTGCGCCCCCGGATAGGCGCCGTCTGTAGAGGGCGTGTGCAATCAGCCCCAGGAAGGCGGGCTGCAGCTGTGGAGCCGGATAAAGGGCGGGACTGCTCGAGAAGGATCGCACGGTCCGCCGTACGGCCGCAGCAGCAGGGGCTGTGGCGACCTGCTCGCATCGAGCGCCCCTGTCCGTGCCCGGGATTGATGGTCGAGAATCGTTCCCCCTGCAGGGGGGCCGGCCCCTCCTCTCCACGCGACCGTCTTCTGCTGCCGCTACGGGTCTCTGTCCCCCCGGAGCACCCGTGCCGCCGTCCTGCGCACCCCGCGGTGCTCGTCCTTCAGGGCTTTCTTGAGGGGCTCGATCACCCGGGGGTCGGCGAGCTCGCCCAGGGCCTCCACGACCACCTCCCGCACGTCGCCGTCGGGGTCCTGCATGGCCGCGATCAGCGGCTCGATGGAGCGCACATCCCGGATCTCCCCCAGGACCGATGCCGCCCAGTAGCGGACGCTCTTGCGGTCCTCCTTGAGGGCGGCGATGAGGCCCTCGACCGATTCCGGATCCCGGATTCTCCCCAGAGCCGCCCCGGCTTCTGCCCGCACGTCGTCGCTCGCGTCCTTCAGGGCCAGCAGGAGCGGCTGCACCGAACGTGGATCCCCGATCCTGCCCAGAGCAATGGCGACAGCGGCGCGGACATCCGCATCCGGATCCCGCAGCGCCGCGATCAGGGGCTCGACCGCCGGAGGGCCGGCATACTTCAGGGCGATTGCCGCCGCTGCACGGACGGCAGGGCTCCGGTCTCTCAGCGCCCGCAGGAGGTGCGCGACCGCCCGCGGATCCTGCAGCTCTCCGAGCGCTATCGCTGCACCCGCACGGGTGGGCTCGTGCTCCCCCGACAGCGCTGCGATCAGCGGCTCGGCGACCCCGCCTCCCAGGTGCCCGAGGGCGAGCGCCGCCCGAGCCCGCACGAACCGATCCGGATCCCGCAGCGCGTGCATGAGCGGGGCGACTGCCGCCGGATCCCCGATCTCCCCGAGCGCTGCGGCAGCCTGGGCCCGGATCTCCGCGTTCTCGTCGCAGAGGAGTTCGACGATGGGCTTCACCGCCTGCGCTGCCCGAATATCTGCGAGTGTGGAGAGCGCCAGGGTCCGGATCTTCCGGCTCCTGTGCTTCAGCGCCAGAATGAAGAGCTCGACGGCCGGCTCGTCCATATCCCGGAGGGCGGCGGCCTGCAGTTCCCTCTGCATGCCCGCATCTCTGGACTCGAAGACCCTGTACAGCCCTTTCAAGCCTCTCCGGATATGGGGAACGCCGAACTCCATTGCATCACGAAATCCCATTGCGAACCCCGGGGTGCCAGCAACAGGTGCCGGTATACGGGCCCGACTCCCTTAAGAGCGTTGCGCTCGCGGGCAGCCCCGGGATCTCTGCGATCCAGTTCGTCCGCACACTTTACATAGATTGTTGTTCACCGGAGCCCGGCCGCAGGGCCGAACTCTGGCGGGATGCCGGGTGTCCGCGCCACTTTCGCTCCCCCCATGCCCCAGCTTAATCCCGACGCCCGCCCCACCCGTTCGCTGCCTCGCATGGAGTTCGAGCTGCATCCCCTCATGGTCGTTGGCGCGGGAACGTTCGCGGTCGCCTTTGCGCCCGCAGAGGCGGTCGCCTCCGCCCTGAACAATGCTCCTGCCCTATCGCGCCCGCTCTACGTCTGCGGAGAGCGGTCGACCGTCCTCGGCGGTGTGCGCCGCACCGACCTCGATCTCCGCTGCGCTCGCAACCCTCGCGAGCTCCGCTCGAGCCTGCAGAGTGTCCATCACCCCCTCGTCCTGGTCGAGCACGATCCCGCCCTCTACCAGGACCGGAGCCTGGTCGCCCCGCTGGCCGCGGCGATGCGGGAGGCAGCCCGGGCCGCAGCCGTCGTCTGCCATGCCGCCGTACCGGATGCGTCCTCGAAGGTTCTTGCGGGACTGGCGGATCGCATATTCTATCTGGAGTTCGAACTCCCCCGAAAACAGCAGCGGCCAGCCAGGAGGGCATCTTCCAGCCGCCAGACAACCCTGACGCCCGCCAGGGCATATTTTACCGTATCTTGAAGAACGCCCTGAAGCGCTCGAGGGGCGGCGGGCGCTCTCGAACTCTCTCTCTCGTCTTCAGGTCCGCGTCTCTGGGGCGGAAGAGCACGGTCCCATCGGGAAACAGTATCCGCTCCCAGAAGCGTCCGTAGCGTTCCGAGTCCGAAGGCATCTGTATCAGCATCTCTCCGTTGATTCGCTTCAGACGAAAAATGCCTCCGCTCATGAGTTTATTGGGATCCATAGTGCCTCTCGTTGTGTCCGTTTCCAGGGGAATCGTCCTATTAGCGATTCGCTCCCTGCCACTATATATTCCCCTGATAGCATTGGTTCAAGATTGGAACCCGGGGGTTAAACGCTACCGGATTCGTATGTGGTGCAGCGTATGCCGGGCGCTAGAGCTGGATCCGGCGGACGTCCCGCGATGCCGTGTCGAGGAGAGCCAGCGTCGACTGTCCGCTGACATAGCCGCACACCTCGCCGGGGTTGACGACGAGTGTTATCCCCCGTCTTTCTGTCGCATAGCGGTGCGTATGGCCGTAGACCACGGCATCGAATCCCTGCCCCTCGATCAGGGCCTCCAGCAGCTCCCCATCGTGCCCGTGGAGAAGCCCGATCCGGATCCCGTCCGCAACCACGCGGGCGAACGAGCCCCGGATATCGAGGTTGCCGAAGTCCTGCTGTTTCAGGCGCAGCCCCGTCCTCTCGCCGTCGTTGTTCCCGAACACCCCGACCATGGGGGCATCCAGCTCTGCCAGCCGGGGGAGGACGAAGGGGGCGACGTAGTCGCCTGCGTGGAGCACCAGCCCGACCTTCGCCCTGTTTAGCGCCCGCACCGCGTCGTCCACGCGGGGGAGGTTGTCGTGGGTGTCGGAGATAAGACCGATGAGCATCGATACACCTGCAGAGACGAGGACGGGATCTGTTATTAAATCTTTTTTCGATCTGCAGAAGGCCGGCCATCCCTGTATTCTCATCCGTCCAATCCCCCCTCTCCACCGGGCTCGATGGTTCTTGTCAAACCGAATACAGGGAACGTCGACATCCCCTTCCCTTAACCAGTTCCTATCGCACCAATGGGGAAGGAGGTTTTAAAGGGGGAGGGGGGGACGCCCCCCTCCCCATTGCGCCCCCCACCCCCCGAAGTACGATAAGACCCATTCCGGATACTGAAAAAGATCCCTGGTTCCCAGCCTCGTGGAGAGAATCCCGATTCCAGTTTTGCCCTCTCTTCCCGTCTTGCCAGCCAGCCTCCACCTCTTAACCCAAGGGGCATCTCGCAATCAAAGAGGAGCCCCCAGGTGCCTCCCCCCACCCGAAAAGTACGACAGGCCTCTATTCCGGAATACACAATCAGGCTCTTGGAATCCCCAGAGAACTGCCACCGTCTCCTTCAGACCAAAGACTTAAAAAACATCGAACCTATCTACTTCTCCTCATACAGGCCTTATCGCAATAAGAGAAAGGAGTGGCGCCCCCTCCCACACCGCTAGTGCGATACCCCGGAGGGGGCAGGTCTGCGCGATACCTGCTCCCCGGCTAACGATGATCGGAATACAGGCCCCTTCATGTTCAGGCCCGAACACTTGGCATTCAAATCCTTATGGATTTTCGGCCCTATCTTCCCTGTGGGAGGCGGACGGGGAGGAATACCTCCCCGTCCCTGGCCCCGGCCCATGCGTTCGACGGTCTGCACCACTCCATGGAAAGCCTAATGTAATTCTCTGGAGCAAGACACTCTCATGCAGCACGAGCCGGAGACCGCCGCCCGCATCCTGAAGGCTCTCAAGTATCGCTCCCGCGGGATGACGATTGCCGACATCGCCCGGACGACCGGGATCAGCCGCAATACCGCCGCCCGGCAGCTGGACCTCATGCGGGTGAACGGCCAGGTGGAGTTGAAAGCGTTCGGCTCGGCCAAGGTCTACTACCGGACTCAGCGGGTGCCCTTGTCGGCGTTCCTCTGCTTCACCAAAAACCTGGTCCTGGTGCTGGACAGTGCCAACCGGATCGTCCAGGTGAACGACCCGTGCTGCAAACTGGCGAAACGGAGCAAAGAGGAGCTGGTGGGCCTGCCGCTGGTCGCCGCGAACCTGCCCGTCGTCTCCACACCAGAAGCGCTCTCTATCATCGAGAGCCTGGAGAAGGAGCAGATCATCACCGATCTGCGCTACCAGCACGAGGGCAAGGACCTCTTCTTCCAGCTGCAGGTGATCCCGACCACCTTCGAGGACGGGGAGAAGGGCGCTACCCTGGTGCTCGAGGACATCACCGAGCGGAAACGGTATGTCCGCAACATGGAGTTCCTGGCCAAGACAGCGATGGAACTGGTCGACATGCCGCCGGAGCAGGACATCTACCCGTATATCGCCGAGCGCATCATCGAGCTCGTTCCGCGGGCACAGGTGTTCGTCCTATCCTATGATGAGGTCAAACAGCAGTTTTCTATACGAGTGACAGAGGGTAAGAGCTTCCACGATGGGCTGGTTCGCATACTCGGAGTGGAACCGATTGGCCTGGTAGCTCCCTTAACACAGGTACTATCTCACCCACTGGGAGGAAATCCTATGAGTCTGCTGCATAAAGGTGTTAGAGAGTTCGTCCTCTATCCGGAACCTGCACCAGGAGGGCCGTCGTTTTACGATCTCTGCTTATACCAGTTCCCCGAAGACCTCTGGGAGGAGATTCTGCGCACCCAGAATATCGGCAAGGTGTATATCACATTCCTGGTCTGGAGCGAACAGCTCTTCGGGGATGTCGGGATCTTCCTGTCCCCCGATGCGGTGCTCGAGGACCGTCAGACCGTCGAATCCTTCCTACGGCAGGCCTCCATCGCCCTCGCGCGGCGGCAGACCGAGGATCGGCTCCACCGCAGCGAACGGCGGCTGCAGGAAGTGATCGACCTCTCTCCCGTCCCGGCCGTTCTGCTCGATCCCGAGGGGCGGCATCCCTACGTCAACCGGGCCTTCACGGAACGCTTCGGGTATACCATGGCGGACTTCTCCAGCAGGGAGGATTGGTTCCAGCAGGCGTTCCCGGATGAGAATGAGTGGAAGGCGGCGGCAGCTGTCTGGCAGGCCGATACCGGGATTATCCTCTCCGGCCCCCTGCGGATGCGGTGCCGGGATGGCGGGAAGAAGACCGTCCGCTTCCGCCCGCTCCGCCTCTCCGGCGGGAACCGGTACGTCACCTGCGAGGATGCCGCACCGGACCGTTGAATCCACGGGCGGATCTGCAGGGGAGAGAAGCTGCTTATTTATAGGATGTCCGGAAGAAGGGGGCACCAGCGGGGTCGCCGGGCGCACGCTCCCCCTCCGGCGGGAAGCGCGGGAACCGGGCGTCCGGCCGTTCCCGGGGATGAAACGGAAGGGAAAGATCATGGCAACGATTGCCGTACTGATTGGAGAGGGGTTCGAGGATGTGGAGTACATCCAGCCTGCGGATGCGTTCCGGGCCGCCGGGCACGGGCTGGTGCACGTCGGTCTGGAGCAGGGCAGCGTCGTGAGTGGAAAGAAGAGAGGCACCCCGGTCGGGATCGAGCGGGCGGTGAAGGATGCATCCGTGGAGGATTTCGATGCGCTCTTCATCCCCGGCGGGCATTCCCCGGACAATCTGCGGGTGGACGAGGATGCGGTCCGCTTTGTGCGGGTTTTCGTGGAGAGCGGCAAACCGGTGCTCATGATCTGCCACGGGCCGCAGCTGCTGATCACCGCCGACGTGCTCCGCGGGCGCCGGGTCACCGGCTGGAAGTCCATCGCCCAGGATATCCGGAACGCTGGAGCGCAGTTCATCGACGCTCCCGTCGTGGAAGACGGCAGCCTGGTATCCAGCCGGAATCCGGGTGATCTTCCGGCGTTCATCGATGCTTCTCTGAAGAAGCTGGAGGAGATGGCACCGTCTGCGGAGCAGAAAGCGGGGCAGACAAAAGCAGAGCCAGGCACTGCCGCCCGATAGAGGCGTTCAGGACGCATCCTTTACGGAGTGCGGGACGGACCGGCTCCCGGCCCATGCCGCGGTCGCGGACGGGAGAGTGCTGTCGTCTCGGTGTGATTCGGTTCCGATAAAATCCGAAGTGAGACGCTCTCGCGGGAATCTCTTTGGTACGATGGGGGCTGTCTACGGAAAGCAGCTATGAGTCGGACATCCAGGCACGGATCGGGCCAGGCTATCCTTCGAACATCCTTAATGGAAGGCTGTCGTACTGGCGGTGACGTTGTCAGGGGAGATATCTCAGGATCCTCCCTT
>JAXDAH010000022.1:0-9839 GCA_034679905.1 Methanomicrobiales archaeon
TCGGCCACCGAGAACCGCACCATGCCGTCCTGGTGTTCGGCGGAGATGTGAATTACCGGGAGGACATCGGTTTTTTTGAACTTGACGGCGTTGCCGATCAGGTTCTGGAAGACCTGACGGAGCTGGATCGGATCTCCCACCACCCCGGGAAGGGGATCGTGCGTGACGGTCGCTCCCGCCTCCCGGAGGCGGAGCTGGAGGTTCTCCAGGGCTTCTGCCAGGACAACTTCTGCATCCGTCGGCCCGAGGGGCTGCTGGCGGGTCGAGACCCGGGAATACTCCAGCAGGTCGGTGATGAGCTCGTGCATCCGTTTGCCGCCCTGCTCGATGAACCCGATGAACTCGTCGGCATCTCGATCGAGCCGGCCCGTATACCGCCGGGCGAGCAGCTGGGCGTAACTGGTGATCATCCGCACCGGCTCCTGGAGGTCATGGCTGGTGACGTAGGCGAACCGCTCCAGGTCCTCGTTGGATCGCTGCAGGTCCCTGGAACGCTCTTCCAGCAGTCGTTCGGACTCCTTTCTCTCGGTAATATCGGCGGTAAGAACGACAGCGCTCGTGATGGCACCGGTTGCATCGCGAATCGGCGCGGCACGGACGCTGATGTAGCCCCAGGTTCCATCGCCCCGCCGGATCCTGACCTCCTCGTCAACGATCACCTCTCCCCGATACAGGGCGCGAAACATCGGCCACTCTTCGACGCTGTAGGGCCTGCCATCGGGATGAGAGCCGTACGCGCTCCAGGAGGGAGCTTCTGCAACGTCGACATCGGTATCCAGAGGCAACCGGCAGATCTGCAGCTGTTGCTTGTTGTCCAGGAGAATCCTGCCGGACGGGGCTTCGACGATCATCACCGCTTCCGGCATCTGTTCGAGCACCGACCGCAGAACTGAACGCTCTGCCTCGATTCGCTGGAGCAACTCTTCTTTTTCCTGCTCCTCCTGCCTCCGCCCGGTCACATCGCGCATGATGCACCCGACGCGGTATCCCCGGCGGGTGGAAATGGTGAACAGGCTCTGCTGGAGATACCGGATGTCACCGTTCGGGGTGCGGACCTGCACGTCCAGGAGGCGATTATAGTGCGGATAGGCTCCTTCCGTTAGCACCCTGTCCCATACCGCACGATACCGTTGCTGGTGTCCCGGCCCCGCCCAATCCGCATCCACGATCTGTGCCTGGACCTCCCAGGCCGATCTCCCCAGGACATCGCTGGCGGCAAGGGTGGTGATCGCCTCCATGCCCCGGTTCCAGGTGGTGATCCGGCCCGCTTCATCGGTGAGGACAATACCGTCCCCGGAACTCTCGATCAGGTTCCGCAGCTGCTCCTCGCGCGCGTGCAGAGCCTCCTCCGCCTGCTTCCGCTCGGTGATATTCTTCGATATGCCGACCAGGCGCGTGGGCATGCCATCTGTGTCGGCAATCGCCACGCCGGCCGAAAGAAGCCAGATCTCCCTGTCCGATGCAGGATTGACCATCCGGTACTCGATCCTGAACTCGCCGCCGCTTTCGATCATCTGCTCCAGCACCTTCTGCAGGGCGGCACGGTCGTCCGGGTGAACCAGTGTCCAGATATCGGCCACTTTTGTCGGCAGGGCGATATCGATCACGTGCTCCGCATTCTCGGACCATGCGAATGTTTGAGCAGTCAGGTCTATTTCCCATCCGAACATGCCGGCAGCTTCGGTGGCAAGCCGCAGGCGCTCTTCGGATTCGCACAGTTCCTCCTCCATCTTCCTGCGCTCGGTGATATCCCGCAGCACCACCTGAATCGCCATGCGCCCATCGAACTCGGTCAGCGCTGCCGTCGCTTCGGCGACGATCCGGCTGCCGTCGGGCAACTGCATGGGCATTGCAATGGGCGGAACGGACTCGCCCCGCACCAGTGTCTGGATGCCCGCACGAACTGCATCGAGCCCCTCCGCGGGCAGCGCAGTGAACACGGATCGGCCCCCCAGATCCTGGATGCCCTGCACGCCGGTCAGGCGGAGGGCTGCAGGGTTGGCATAGAGGAGATGCCCCTCCAGATCGTGGACGGCAACGGCATCCGGAGACTGCTCGACCAGGAGACGATGCCGCTCCTCGCTCTCCCGCAGGATCTCCGTCTCGCGTTTGAGGTCCGCATTCTCGCGTTGGAGTGCGGCGTTCTCGTTCTGGAGATGTTGAGCCCGCTCCCGAACAAACCGTTCCACGTCTGCGGGGCTCGCGTGTCTCCTTGAGACACGGGACTGCTTGGGGGTTCTTGCGGGTGCCGACATCCAGAGGGATCCTGAAAAAGCAGTACTCAAAGAATGCACACAGGGGATGATAAAAACAGCTCAAGCCCCGGACCGTCCCTGACTCCGCACTATGTCGCAGAGACGCTCCAATCCCTGCATGGTGCCTTCCGGTGCAGTCGCCTGTCATACAGATTCCCGAATCCTGGGCGACACCACGAAGAGTTCACGATGCGTTCGGCGACGTGCCTGCCGCGAGAAGGTATGCCTGGCAGTTCAGGCGTAAGAACCGCGATGCGGGCGCACCCTAGCGAGCGGGGTACCGCGCGGCAACAGAGGCGAACGGGATATCGAAGGTATAACGAGGGCGTCGACGAAGCAAGAGCCCTCCCGCGGATTGAGGCAGCGCCGCATCGCAGAGCGGTCGCGATGCCCCCTCATCCCGAACGTCTGGTCCTGACGAACTCGGAGACCGGCCCCTCGTTCCCGTCCAGGGTGGTCACTTAGTGCGCCCGGATCTCGTCTGGCGATCTCCATCTGAAGGTGAACTCCTGGCGGAAGCATCGCCCCTCTGCTTCCTCCACTCCCTGCAGGGTCATGGTCGTATCGTCCTTCCACTCACCGCTGAACGCTATCACGGCGTACCGGGAGTTCACGCAGTAGATGTGGATCTTCAGCGGTCGTACCCCCAGAGCTCGAACTCCTCGTAGGGCTCCCTTCCTGCAAAAATGAGCCGGTATAGCGTCTGCAGGGCATATCCGCCGGGGAGTTCGCGGACATGCATGGTCCCCTCACCCGCCAGCGCGAATCCGTCGGGCGTCTGTCGGGTTACACGAAAACGCCAGTTTCCGAGCCATCTCTCTTTTAGTAACACATACTCCTTTGGTATCTCCATTCAGCCTCATCCCCCCGGGCTGCTCGGATCGCCTGTCGTCCAGAACAGTCCTTTCTATCCGTCTCGCAGACGGTGAGGGCCCTGACGAGCAGCATTGCCCCCGGATCGGATAAAAGTATGCTGCAGATCGCCAGGATTCGATCGGAGAGCGCAAAAGGGCAAAACCGATGAGGATATTGAGGGGTAATCTGGCAGGTAACCTCTTCTTTTGCCTCCTCCCTCAATCATGCATGGATGTGGCCCGTGCAGGGGGATGGACTACCTCCTGGACGAAGTCCTGAAATGCTCAGAAAATTACGGCGAGATCGTGCACCGTCCTGATCCGGGGCGGAATCGCCGAGGAAGGGTGGTCCGATCCATTCTTTTCCCGGCCGGAGGGGTCGATCATAGAGTGGAGTCGCCCTCTTCCATCAGACGGGCGGCATTTCTCAACCCATATGCATCCATAACCATAAACACTCCTGCCATGAGCACGATTCCCGCCAGCAGGAGGACGAGGAGCCGAACCAGATCTCCCGGCAGGGTGACGGCGAGAATCCCGAGTACCAGCGAACTCACGCCCAGCCCGAGCGTATACCAGAAGCCCTTCGTCAAATTGCTTCTCTCCCGAACCACCCGCAGCAGCGTGACACCGGCACTGCTGAACAGCCAGATCGCGAGTATCAGCAGAATGAGGAGGAGGTAGAGTTCCCAGAATATGAACAACACAATTCCTGTCCCCGCCACTACACTCCCCCGAATGACATCCTTCTTCACATGCTCCTTCCTGCCCCGCTGCCGGATACCCTTGAAAACCGCGAGGAGGCCGAGAAGGAACACAAGGGAGGGCAGGATAACGGCAAAGAAGGAACCGGTTCCATAGAATGCCGACAGGAGGAGGAGGGTGCCCATCGCCACCAGGACCGCTCCAAGGCCCATCCGGAGTCTCCAGCTCATGCGCTGATCCGCGAGGCGCTGCACCGAATCTTTCCGCGTTGCGTCTCTGGCCGTTACAAGAATCGTCTCCATGGTGTCATGGACCATGAGAACCAGGGGGGCGTCATCGATGAGGTGCATGATGGGATTCTTCTCTGGATCGTACCGATCCATGTGAACTCGGTACTCCAAAACGGTCTCATGCGCATGGTACTGCCCTCTCCTGTAACTGGCAATGGTATCCGGGCTCGGCACATTGATACTCGACCGTTTCCAGTGCGGCTCGATGGGCTCGGTCACCACCGCCTTCGGGACGATGACCTGAAAGACCCCCTGGTGCAGTGCATCGAGGAACGACTCCAGCGTGCTCACCCTCTCTCCTCCATACCTTCTCGTTTCACTGCAACTCGAGATTCGCAGGAGTGATCTCCGACATCTGCAGATGCACGGACTTACCCGTGGCCGGTTTATAACAGTATCTCCGGTTAATCGTATGGAGTCCCCTGTATATACCGAATCCCCGTGTCCAGGTTCCCTGGCTCGAGAGGGTATCCCCTTTTCTCCAAGCCTTTCCATAATCCGGTTGTTGCGCCACCGATGGGCACAAAGATTCCAGGGATACTGCAAACTTCCCAATCAAGAATCCTCTTGAGAACCACAGAACCCCAGGAACATTGGGACTCTGTCGGGGATGAGGATCGAACGATGACGTTTCCAAGGATACCTGAAAGCATACTGAGATCCCGGCTTTCCACAGGCCGCCCCTGAGTGCGAGAGTTCCAGTAAATGCAGGGGAGCGTAGCTTTCGATCTGTGATATTCACGTGAGAGCGTGTTCGGACGAAAAATTGGGGAGCTTTTAGAACGCTTCACCGGGCTGTCGTAGCTGTAGGCGGCGCCTCCGCAGCCGAGGGAGGGGCAGCCGCACTCCTCCGGTAGCCCAGCTGCCTTCCTTCCGATGTCAGGAGCAGTTCCGGAGTCATATACGCAAATAACTGCGTGAGCCGGGCGATAATGCCCGTCCAGCCCGTCTGGTGGCTCGCGCCCAGCCCGGCACCGTTGTCGCCGTGGAAATACTCGTAGAACAGGATGTAATCCCGCCAGTGCGGGTCCTCCTGGAACTTCGATACAGCTCCGAAGACCGGGCGGCGACCGGTCTCGTCCCGGAGGAAGATGCGTTCGAGCCGCTTTTTCAGCTCTTCGCCCACCTCGTACAGGTTCATCCACCTGCCGGAACCGGTGGGGCACTCGATGGTGAAGCTGTTCCCGTAGAAGGCGTACAGGCTGAGTAGACTCCGGATAATTAGGAGGTTCATCGGGAACCAGATGGGCCCCCGCCAGTTCGAGTTCCCGCCGAACATATTGGTGTTGGATTCTGCCGGCAGGTATGCGACGTCGAACTCCTGCCCGTCCAGAATGAAGGTGTACGGGTTCTCGGCATGGGCGCGCGAGATCGAGCGGATCCCGTAATCGCTTAAAAACTCCTTCTCATCCAGCATCCGTGCGAGGATCCGCCGCAGCCGCTCCTCGTTCACCAGGGAGAGGAGGCGGCGATTCTGGAACCCGGGCCGGGCCGGCGACGTAATGTTCGCGGTGAGCAGCGGATGGTTTTGGTTGAACCAGCGTGCGCGTTCCAGGAATGCGGGCATTCCTCGGAGCACATCCGGCGTAAAGACCGTGCTGGCGCACAAGGGGAGGAGACCCACCAGGGTCCGTACTTTCAGGCGGGTCGCGCTTCCGTCCGGCAGGTGCAGGAGGTCGTAGAAGAACCCGTCCCACTCGTCCCACATCCCCTCCTGGTTCTCGCCCATGCGGTTCATGGCCGATGCGATCCAGAGGAAGTGCTCGTAGAACTTGATGGCGAGTTCCTCGTAAACCGGATTGTGAACGGCAAGCGTGGCAGCCATCTCCAGCATGTTCTGGCAGTAGAGCGCCATCCATGCGGTGCCATCGGACTGTTCCAGGTAACCTCCCGAAGGGATGGTGGCGCTGCGATCGAAGACACCGATGTTGTCCAGCCCTAAAAACCCCCCTTCGAATACGTTCTTGCCGTATCGGTCTTTTCTGTTCACCCACCAGGTGAAGTTCATCAGGAGCTTCTGGAATACACTCTCCAGGAACGGGACATCCCCCTCACCGAAGAGTTCCTCTTCGACGCGGTAGATGAACAGGGCCGCCCAGGCGTGCACGGGAGGATTGACGTCGCTGAAGTTCCACTCATACGCCGGGATCTGGCCGTTCGGGTGGAGGTAGCGTTCGTGCAGGATCAGTTCCAGCTGCTGCTTGGCGAAGCCCGGGTCGATCATCGTAAAAGCGGCCAGGTGGAAGGCGAGGTCCCAGGCGGCATACCAGGGGTACTCCCACTTGTCCGGCATCGAGATGATGTCGGCATTGTGCATATGGAACCAATCGTTATTGCGGACAGGCCGTTTGCTGCCCATGGCCATATTGGAGCCATGCTGGCGGAGCCAGCGGTCCAGATCGTAGAAGTAGTACTGCTTGGACCAGAGCATGCCGGCGAGCGCCTGGCGCATCACGTCCGCCGCATCCGGGCTGACCGAGGGAGGGGTCATATTTTCGTAGAACGCATCGGCTTCCTTCTTGCGGGTGCTCAGGATCTCCTCGAACCGGCTCCCGAAGGGAGTGTCTCCCTCGGCTGCGGCTGAAGGGGGACGTTCGTTCAGCCGCAGCCGTATCACCCGGTTCTCCCCGCCGGCAAGGGTCAGCGGGATATAGGCCGCGGCCTTCGTTCCGGTCCGCTCGGGGTTCACCGTTCCGGTACGACGGGAGACGACGTACTCGTTGATGCCGTCCTTCACGTAGGGACTCGCGTTATTTGTTCCGAAGATGCGCTCTGTATTGGTCTCGTTCTCGGTGAAGAGCAGTTCGGGGGCACCCTCGCAGTGGAGATACCGATCGCCAAGGGCCGGATGGCTGGCCTGGATAATGCTCGTGCCGGGGGAACCTTCGATCTGTTTTAAGGACGGTCTTCTGGTGCCCTTCTCGATCCACCAGGTGTTGCGGAACCAGAGTGTCGGCAGCAGGTGCAGGGTCGCCTCGTCCGGCCCGCGGTTGTGTACGGTGATCTGGATCAGGATATCCTCGGGGGACTCCTTGGCATACTCCACAAAGACGTCGAAGTAGCGATCGTTGTCGAATATACCAGTATCGATGAGTTCGTACTCCGGTTCTTCCCGTGAGCGGTTCCTGTTGGTCTCCAGCAGATCGTCGTACGGGAATGCCGCCTGGGGATACTTGTAGAGGTACTTCATGTAGGCATGGGTCGGCGTGTTGTCCAGGTAGTAGTAGTACTCCTTCACGTCCTCGCCGTGGTTCCCCTCGGCGTTCGTAAGGCCGAATAGGCGCTCCTTCAGAAAGGGATCGGCGCCGTTCCAGAGGGCCAGGGCGAAGCAGAGCTGCTGGAAGTCGTCCGAGATGCCCGCGATCCCATCCTCTCCCCAGAGGTAGGCCCGGGAGCGGGCATGGTCGTGGGGGAAATACGCCCAGGAGTTGCCGTCCTCACTATAATCCTCCCGCACCGTTCCCCATTGCCGTTCGCTCAGGTAAGGGCCCCAGCGGCGCCAGGGCGCGTTCTGCCGATAGACCTCGAGGAGCCGTCGCCCTTCCTCCGTTGCAGGCGCGTTGTTCGCGGATGACATGCGGGGTCAGTAGTAAAGGGAATGGATATACTTTTCGGGCACTCTCACAGGATTACACTGCAATTTCACTGGACGATGCTCTAATTTCCTCTCATTTTCGGATTGATATCGGATGAAATTCTCTTTGAACGTCGAGTGGTGATGTACAATCTCCTTTCCTGCATTTTCCTTGTCCCTCATCCAGGGATTTGTCGGAGGCTAGAACGAAAGAGCGACAATTCCTGCGCAGATCCCCGACCGGTATACGCTTCTGTAAAAACGAGTATAAAGGGGATAACTGCAGGAGACCTGCAGGCGGGAAGACACCGTCTTTACCGCAACCGAAAGGACAGAAAGATAGCCGAAATCCCTCCGATGATCGCGAAGATGGCGACCATGATGATGAGCACGGCTGTGGAGACCAGGGGATTGGAGATGATCACAAGCCCGAAGATGATGCTGAGCACCCCCAGGATGCCCGCCCCCCACCCCGCCCCCTGGAAGGCATGGACCAGCGTGACAATCCCGATGATCAGGCCCCAGACGCCGATGAAGATAGCCAGGAACGTTGGAATGAGGATGGCACTGTAGAGGGGATAGGCGAGCACGACAATTCCGGCGATGATACCGAGAACTCCTGAAAGGAGCTTCCACCCCCACCTCGTACGGTCGATAAAGACACTGACAAGCGCAAAAATGCCCGTGACAAACCAGTATATACCGAGGAAGGTCACGAGCACGAAGAGCGTTGTCCCCGGCCAGAAGAGGAGAACAAACCCCAGGATCAGTGCAACGATCCCCTCGAGCAGCACGAGCCACCAGGGGAACATTTCGATTCTGGCCATGGCCGATGTTGCGGGCCCGGCCCCTGCCAATTCATCCGTCATATTGACACCGAGGACGGGGATCGGATGCTCGTATATAAATAACTTCGCTCCGAGGGCTTCATTTTGAAGAAGGGATTGTGAGGATCCATTGAATGCCGTTTATGGATTTTTTATCCCGAGATAGGGATCGCAATACTTTTGCATATCCCAATTCAGAACCAGACTCCCCTTCGAATGCCTTAAGAGCTGCGTCGGTCCTCGCAAAGAAATACAGAGGCTGATGCAAAGTATTTTAACGGAGAACAATCTCCTTGGGTGCCAGGGGAGAAGCAAGCGATACCAATCCGTCTGGATTCGTGAATCGGGGTATGGCGAATCTTATCAATGTAGTTCGGCAGGCGGCGAAGGCGATCCTGTATGGGCTGGCACTCTCTACGGCAATACCCGTGCTGCTCGGGCTTGTCCTGAACGTCCCTATAGGCAGGATACTCACGCTCGTCACCTCCACGATTGTCCTCCAGGCGAACGGGGTCTTTGTCGGTTTGGGGCTTGGCCTGGACCCGTGGTTTGTCCTCGTCGTCATGACCTTTGTCGAGCTCGGGGCGGTCCTGGCCATCTACGAGATCCTGGAGACCTTCGAGGAGTCCGAGAGAGTGAAACGCTTCACGAAGAAGACCGAGGAAGGGATAAAGAAGTACCCCTATTTTGCCAAATATGGGGCGGCAACGCTCATCATCCTCCCCGCCATGCCCATTGTCGGGCTTTATTCGAGCGTGGCGGTCGGCTGGCTCCTCCGCTGGAACAAGCTGCAGTGCATCTTCTTCATCACGGTGGGCTGGATCCTGGTCGTCGTCTTCCTCATGCTCGTGGCCCTGGGGTTCATTCAGGCTATTTTCTAAAAATCCGCAGATCCTCCCGCTTCACCTTTCTGCGGTACAAACCAGGAATATCCTGGTATTCCCTTAAAAAGAGGCAGGTGAACAGTAACCCTCTCTAGAGCGAACGGAGCATCCGGAGAACAGAATCCTGTTCTCACTGCCAAACCCTCCTGGTTGCGCAGATGGGGCAGGTTACGGGACTTCCCGTTCTGCGCTCCGCCCTCTGACCTGGATGTCCATGCCAGTGATCTTCCTGTAGATCTTCTGCTTTCTCGTCAGATGGCGATAATCGTAGACGAAATACTCGTAAGTATCCCAGATGGTCACCCAGTTCAGGATGGTGACCAGGCCTCCGATGAGGATAAAGACGGTATCTTCAAGGAGCGGAGCGAAGAACAGAACAAAGATGACCGCGATGACTGCATTGAATGCAATAGCAAAACTGATCCTTCCTTCCCGCAGGGACAATCTCTT
>JAXDAH010000023.1:0-15213 GCA_034679905.1 Methanomicrobiales archaeon
GGCAACTACACCGTCGAGCTGGACGCGACCTTCGAGAACGAGACCGCCTGCATGGCGACGCAGGAGGTTCAGGTCGTCGAGGAGCAGCCCCCCGGGGTGTGCAACTGCACGGTGAACCTCACCTGGGATCCAGAAATCCCGCCGGTAAATAGCGACATCCTGTTCCAGGGTAATGTGACCCTGTCGGAGGGCTGCAACGCCACGGCGGATACCTGGCTGTGGACCTTCGGCGACGGAAACACCAGCGAAGAGCAGAACCCATCCTATGCCTACACCGCCGCGGATATCTATCCAGTCACGCTGGATGTCACCCTCACGGATGGCACGTTCTGCACGGCTACGAGAGATATCACGGTAGTGGTGGCCGCAAACGGAGAACCGATAAACCAGACGCCAACTCCGACGGAGACCGCGACACCAACCGAAACGGCGACGCCGACGGAGACGGTAACGCCTACGGTCACGCCGGAAGAGACAGCGGCGGTCCCTGCCACGGAGAACGAGACAGGGACGAATACCACGTAATCTCAACCCTTTTTTGACTCCATGCTGCGCTGCAGGGCCGACAGCTGCGTGAGGCGTCCCGTGGCTTCCGGTATGGCGTATGTCCCCCCCAGGCGTATCCATGCCATCCCCCCATCCCCCCCCCCGCCGCCCCTTCGCGCCGCAGGCAGGGGCAGGGCAGGAGCCATCAGGCGATAGATCCGCCTGCCTTTTTCACCTGTCGCCGCCCACGCTACGGCATGGCCGCAACCCCCGGGCCGTTTGCCGGCAGGGAGAGCGCCGCCAGGCTCTCCCGGGTCGTCCACGGGTCGGATCCCGCTACTGCCGCCCTGATCGTCACCAACCTCGGCGTGCTCGCCCTGGCGCTCTACCAGCAGTGGGAGATCGGGACGGTTCTCTGGATCTACTGGTCCCAGAGCGTGATCATCGGCTTCTTCCAGTTCTTCAAGATTCTCTCGCTGCGGCAGTTCACCACCGGGGGCATGACCTCGAACGGCATGCCGGTAGCCCCGACGAGACAGTCGCAGTGGAGCCTCGCGGGATTCTTCGCTATCCACTACGGCTTCTTTCACCTGGGCTACATGGCCTTCCTCTGGACGGAGGTCCCGTTGAGCGCAAATGCCGCCTCCCTCGTTCTCTCGGGGGCGCTCCTCTTCCTCCTCAACCACGCCCTCTCCTTCGCCCTGAACTACCGGGCCGACGCCCTCCGCCGGCAGCACCTGGGCCGGGTCATGCTCACACCCTACGTCCGGATCGTCCCGATGCACCTCGCCATCGTCTTCTCCTTCCTCTTCCTGAGCGGGTTCGGGCTCGTCCTCTTCATGCTCCTGAAGACGGCCGCCGATACGGCTATGCATTTCTTCGAGCACGCGGGCGGGGGATAGGCAGGCGGCTGGCCAGGGGTCCGTGTGGCATACCGCCGCTGGCATGCGAGTTCCGGAGCGTTCGTCGAAGGGTCTCTCCCGTGCGATGCTCGCCGATCGGGGGATCCCCACCGAGCGGATCGCTGCCGCACTGCACCCCCGCCAACGGCACCGAGGCCTGAAGACGCTAGGATCCCGGTGGCGGGAAGAGGTCAAGCTACGGTCTGCCGTCCGCGGGGGCAGGAGACGCGCTTCCCCGAAGGAACGCTGCGAGGAACGGCCGGATCTGCCTCAAGGACGGGGCGGGGTTCTGCAGACGATGCGCCCCCGCTTCCCCTGCGGGCTCCGGGTGCGGCTGCACGCTGCTACCGGCGCGATGGCAGCCGCGGGGGCTGCAGGAGCAGATGTGTGGAGTCCGCAGCCCGCGCTGCGGCGATCCCCGTCCGGCCCGGAGCGGCTGCCGCCCCTCCAGCAACCCGGCTGCCGGTTAAAGTAATCACGTTTTTTTAGGCAACAGCATCCACAGTGATCCAGACCAGAATGCAGACGGCTTCCGTTCCAAACGGTTTGATTCCAGGGGATAACGATGGAATTTAGGGGCTCTGTCCTCATCATCGGCTACGGCTCCGTCGCCCGGTGCACGCTGCCCCTCCTGCTCAGGCATATTGCTGTGCCCTACGAGAATATCGCGATCCTGGACGCCCTCGACAAATCCCAGGAGCTCAGGTCCTGGACCGGGCGCGGCATCCGCTTCTTCCAGCGCCAGATCGCGCCCGGGAACCTGGACGCCGTCCTCTCCGAGTACCTGGTGCCGGGCGGGCTCCTGATCGACCTGGCCTGGAACATCGACTGCGGCGAGATCCTCCAGTGGTGCCACGACCACGAAGTACTCTACGTGAACGCCTCCGTGGAGGTCTGGGACTCCTACGGCGAGCGGTTCACCGCGAGTCCCTACGAGAAGTCTCTCTACTGCCGCCACATGCGCCTCCGCGAGCTCACGCGGGACTGGAACGGCGCCACCACCTGTGTCGTGGACCACGGGGCCAACCCGGGCCTGATCTCCCACTTCGCCCGCCAGGGGCTGATCGACATCGCCCGCCGGATGATCGAGGACGGGATCGCCCGCGATCCCGCGAGGCTCGCCGCCTTGATCGAGCAGCGGCGGTTCGGCGAGCTGGCGATGGAGGTGGGGGTGAAGGTGATCCACTGCTCCGAGCGGGACACCCAGATCTCCCGCATGCCCAAGCGGGTGGACGAGTTCGTCGGGACCTGGAGCATCGAGGGTCTGCGGGAGGAGGGCACGGCGCCGGCGGAGATGGGATGGGGGACGCACGAGAAGGAGCTGCCGCCCCTGGCGCACGTGCCGCCTGTCGGGCCGAAGAACCAGATCATGCTCGCCCAGATGGGCATGAACACCTGGGTGCGGTCCTGGGTCCCCGACTGCGAGATCGTGGGGATGGTCATCCGCCACGGCGAGGCCTTCGGCATCTCCGACCGCTGGACGGTCTGGAACAACGGCACGGCGGTGTACCGCCCGACCGTCCACTACGCCTACATGCCCTCGGACGCCACGATCGTCTCGCTGCACGAGCTCCGCTGCCGCAACTACGAGATGCAGGATAGAGAGCGGATCATGAGCGATGCCGAGATCGTCTCCGGCGCCGACATCCTGGGCGCCCTGCTGATGGGGCACCCCTACGGCTCCTGGTGGACGGGGAGCATCCTCTCGATCGAGGAGGCAAAGAGGCTCGCCCCGGGGCAGAACGCGACCACGATCCAGACCGCGATCGGCGTGGTCGCCGCCGTGATGTGGATGATCGAGAATCCCCGATCCGGATTCTGCCTGCCGGACGATCTGCCGCACGACTACGTGCTGAAGATCGCCCGCCCCTACCTGGGAGAGTTCAGGAGCGGCCCCTCGGACTGGACGCCGCTGAAGAATCGGTCCGTTTATTTCAGGGAGAATCCTGCAAATCACCCGGATTGCGAAGATATCTGGCAATTCAAAAACTTCATATTCGTGCAGTAGACCACGATAGATGGGATTCCCATGGCTGCAGCCATAAAAGCACACACTACGGGCGGGCATACCAACGGCGTGCCGCATATCGGAGACGAGCAGAAGGAGCTCCTGCGCGATCTGGCCAAAGAATACGGCACGCCGATCTTCGTCATCGACCACGCGAAGATCCGCGAGAACTACCGCGAGTTCAGAGCCCACCTGCCCAGCGTCCAGGCCTACTACGCGGTGAAGGCCAACTCCAACCCCGGAATTGTCAAGACCCTCTTTGAGTTGGGCTGCAGCTTCGATGTGGCGTCCATGCCCGAGTTCATGATCGTCTACGAGTACATCAAGCACCTGCCTCCCCGGGAGCGCCAGGAGTGGATATGGGACAGGATCATCTACGCCAATACGATCAAGCCGATCGAGACCTTAAAAGTGCTGGACCAGTACAAGCCGCTCGTCACGTTCGACAATAGCGAGGAGCTGAAGAAGATCCAGCGCTACGCCCCCCACGCCGGTCTGGTGTTGCGGATCCGCGTCCCGAACACCGGGTCCATGGTGGAGCTCTCCTCCAAGTTCGGCGCCCACCCCGGGGAGGCGGTCGACCTGATCCTGGAGGCCTTCAACAGCGGTCTCGTGGTGGAAGGCTTGAGCTTCCACGTCGGCAGCCAGTGCATCAACTTCGAGAACTACGTCCAGGCCCTGCAGATCTCAAAGAGCATCCTGAAAGAGGCGGAGACCCGTGCCGGCAAGCGGATCAAGATCCTGGATATCGGCGGGGGGTTCCCCGTGAAGTACAACCCGTCGGTGAAGTCGTTCCGCACGCTGGCGCGGAAACTGAATGCCGAGATGAAACGCCTGTTTGCCCCCGACATGGAGTTCCTGGCAGAGCCCGGACGGTTCATGGTGGCGAACGCCTGCACGCTCGTCGCCAAGGTGATCGGCAAGGCGGTCCGCGACGGGAAGCCCTGCTACTACATCAACGACGGTGTCTACCACACCTACTCCGGGCAGGTCTTCGACCACTGCCTCTACCCCGTCCAGGCCTTCAAGGAGGGCGAGACGAAGCTATCCGCCGTCTTCGGGCCGACCTGCGACGCCTTCGACACGATCACGCAGAGCGCCCTGCTCCCCGACCTGGAGATCAACGATCTCGTATACTCCGAGAACATCGGGGCCTACTCCCACGCCTCCTCGACCTGCTTCAACGGCTTCCCGCCGGCCAAAGTGGTGCACATCAACCAGTAAGGCTCGAAATCCCCATCGAGGTTGACAGCGCTCCGGTGTTCTCCGGGGAAGGGTCTCGCTCCTCGCACACGTTCGTGCGATAGAGGGGCTTCTCTTCGCAATATTCACCGTCTTGTGCGGGCCTATCGCACGAGTCCCCTTCCCGCATGGAGGGGAGGGGGCGGCCCGGAGAGGGGCGCGGGAAGGGGAGGAGCAAAATCTCCTGTAACCGATAGAATATCTATAGCTGTAAAAGTGCGCTGGAGGATTTTTCTACAGAGCCGTGCCTTTTCACGATCCCCCTGGGGGATGCAGCCCCGGCTACTTTTATATGTATGCACGCAGTAGGGCAGCCCTCCAGGACCGGTCCTGCGGGCCGGTACCGGGGAAAGACGAGGTGGCATCCATGCGAGGCATACTCCTGCTCTGTATCCTGCTCGCCGTTGGCGCGATTATCTGCGCACCGGCCGCTGCGGTGGCGACCACGAGCGAAAATGTGAGCGTCACGAACGGAACGACGACCTATCCTGCGTACGTGGCGACGCCGATTCCCGAAGGGGAGTATCCGGGCATCGTCCTGCTGCACTCCTTCAACGGCCTTGAACCGGGCTACGAGGACCTGACGGACCGCCTCGCCTCGGAGGGGTTCGTGGTGATCACGCCCGCGTGGCAGGCGTTCAACCAGAGTCCGGACGATGCCGAGGTGGAGGGGGTCGTCCGGGGCTCGCTCGCCTACCTGGAGGGTCAGCCGCGGGTGAACGAGAGTCGTTTCGGGCTGACCGGGTTCTGCGCCGGCGGTCGGTATACGATGCTCTTTCTGCCGACCATTGAAGAGTTCGACGCCGGCGTCGCGTTCTACGGCTTCCCCTTCTCGGGAGGGTTCGCCAATGGGACGCCGCCCGCAGACGTGATCGACCGCCTGGAGGCTCCGATGCTGATCATCCACGGGTCCGCGGACCAGGCGAGCAACGTCTCGGACATCTACCGCTATGCCGAGGCGCTGGATGCGGCCGGGAAGTACTTCGAGCTGAAGGTGTACCAGGGCGAGCCTCACGGATTCCTGGTGGAGAACGGCACGCTCCAGGAGGACTTCGCGGGCCGGGACGCCTACCGCGAGATGGCGACGTTCTTCAACCGCACCCTGGCGGTGAACGTCGCATAACCTTTTTTGCCCGTCCACCCCTTTTAGCGTTCTGGCAACGCGGGGACGTCCCCGATGTTCGGCCCACAGCGCGATACGGACAGGGCTTGCCGCCCCCACTCCCTCCGGTGCGATAGGGCCTGAAGGTCAGGGTTCTCCCAATCTCGATGTGATTGGCCCGCTCTCCCCGAATGTATCTGCGATACGTTCAGCATTGGGGGAAAGGCCTATCGCACGTGGGGGTGGGGGACCGGGGGGAGGGGGATGCATCCCCCTGGTTGCGATACGGGCCAATATCCGGGATCTCCTGGATGAGCATGTCAGCCTCCCGAGAGCATGGAACAGAGCCGATCTTCACCGCGGAGCAGGTATCGAAGGCGAGGGTCGCGAGCGGGCAGGCAGGGGGGATGCCCCGCGGCACTGCAGAAGGATACGACCAGGGCTTTGTGGCGAGCGGGAGAAAGGGCTCGGGGAGCTGTGGGTCTTGGTTCGCTTCTATCTGCCAAGGTCGGCAGATCCCGCCCGGCGAGAGGAGCGGGCATAAAACGAGCCGCATTTTAGGAATACGGGGATTCGGGATCACCTTTATTGCATTTCAGCTACCATTCCTCAGTATCGCTGATTTATATGCCCCGTAGAGACGAGAACCTGCAGTCTGCGCAGATCGAGTTGTCAAAAAGCCCGAGCGGGATCCTGGGCCTGGACGAGATCACGAACGGAGGGCTCCCGAAGGGACGGGTCTCCCTGGTCGTCGGCAAGGCCGGGTCCGGGAAGACCCTGCTCGGGATGGAGTTCCTGGTGCACGGCGCGCTGGACTACCGCGAGCCGGGCGTCTTCGTATCCTTCGAAGAGACGGAGAAAGACCTCATCCAGAACGTGGCGTCCCTCGGCTACGATCTGGCCGGTCTGCAGGAGAAGGGCCAGATCGTTCTCGACCACATGGAGGTGACCCGCAACGACATCATCGAGACCGGCGAGTTCGACCTGGAGGGCCTCTTCATCCGCCTCAACTACGCCATCGACAGCATCGGGGCGAAGAGAGTGGTGCTGGACACCATCGAGTC
This sequence comes from Methanomicrobiales archaeon, assembly GCA_034679905.1. Taxonomy (GTDB): domain Archaea; phylum Halobacteriota; class Methanomicrobia; order Methanomicrobiales; family JACTUA01; genus JASEFH01. The sequence continues at coordinate 6,805 of JAXDAH010000023.1, forward strand.
GCTCTTCTCCGGCCTGACCAACGCCGGCATCCTGCGGGCGGAGCTCCGACGGCTCTTCTTCTGGTTGAAAGAGAAGGGCGTCACCGCCGTCGTCACCGGCGAGAGCGGCGAGGAGACCCTGACCCGCCACGGTCTCGAGGAGTACATCTCCGACTGCGTCATCCTGCTCGACCACCGCGTGGACGAGCAGATCTCCACGCGCCGCCTGCGGGTGGTGAAGTACCGGGGCTCGACCCACGGCACCAACGAGTACCCCTTCCTGATCGACGAGGGCGGGATCTCGGTGCTGCCCATCACCTCCGTCGGGCTCTCGCACACCGCATCCACGGAGCGGGTGTCGAGCGGCATCGAACGCCTCGATGCGATGCTCGCCGGGGAGGGGTTCTACCGCGGCAGCACGATCATGCTCGCCGGGACACCCGGCACCGGCAAGACCAGTTTCGCGGCAAGCTTTGCCAACGCCGCCTGCCTGCGGGGGGAGAAGTGCCTCTACTTCACCTTCGAGGAGTCCCCCGACCAGATCGTCCGCAACATGCGCTCGATCGGGATCGATCTCGAGCCCCACAGGGACGCCGGCCTCCTCGAGATCCACGCCTCCCGCCCCACCCTCCACGGCCTGGAGATGCACCTGGTGCTGATGCTCAAGCAGATACGGGAAATGCAGCCGCAGGCGGTGGTCGTGGACCCTCTATCCGATCTCACCGCCATCGGCTCCACGCGGGACGTCCGGGTGATGCTCGCCCGCCTGATCGACTACCTGAAGATGCAGCAGATCACCGCGCTCTTCACGCACCTGATCCACACCCGGGAGCTGCTCTCCCCCGGCGATCTCACCATCTCCTCCATCATCGATACGCTGATCCGTCTGCAGGACATCGAGTCGAGCGGGGAGCGCAACCGCGGTCTGTACATCCTGAAGTCCCGGGGCATGGGCCACTCCAACCAGATCCGGGAGTACCGCATCACGGACGACGGCATCGTCATCGAGGACGTCTACCTCGGGGCGGCCGGAATGTTCATGGGCACCGCCCGCTACGTGCAGGAGGCGCAGGAACGCGCCGAGGCCGAGGCGCGGAGAGAGGAGATCGGGATCCGGGAGCGCGAGCTGGAGCGGAAGCGGGCGACGATGGAGGCCCAGATCGCCGCCCTGCAGGAGGAGTTCGCCTCGCACGAGGCGAGCGTGCGGCGGCTGATACAGCAGGAGAAGCGGCGGCAGGACGTGCTCACCGGGGATACCCGCGCGATCGGCGAGATGCGGAAGGCCGATGCCGGGGACGACAGAAATGCTCATACGGGCGGAGATACCATGGAGGAGGAACGATGACGGAAGCCAGGGGCGAAGAGATGGATACGGGCGAAGAGGTCTGGGTGCTGCGGCTCTACGTCGCCGGCCAGACGCCGAAGTCGCTCGCCGCCTTTGCCAACCTGAAGAAGATCTGCGAGGAGCACCTCTCCGGAAAATACCGGATCGAGGTGATCGACCTGCTGGAGCATCCCCAGCTCGCCCGGGGCGACCAGATCGTGGCGGTCCCCACCCTGGTGCGCCAGCTCCCCCCACCCCTGCGCAAGATCATCGGCGACCTCTCGAACACGGAGAAAGTTCTCGTGGGTCTGGACATCAAGCCGGCCCGCTGACCGGCAGGAGCGTGGCAGCATGGCAAAGAGAGACGAACCGGATCCAGCGCGACCACCGACCACCGAGAGCTTCGAGCAGGCGGTGCAGAGCGGAGCCGGCACCCGCTATATCCTGCGGCTCTACGTCACCGGTATGACCCCGAGATCGAGGACCGCCATCGAGAATATCCGCCAGATCTGCGAGGAGCACCTCAAAGGCTGCTACGACCTCGAGGTGATCGACATCTACCAGCAGCCCGAGCGGGCGCGTGAGGCCCAGATCCTGGCGGCGCCCACGCTGATCAAGCAGCTGCCCCTGCCCCTCCGCAAGCTGATCGGGGACATGTCGGACAAAGAGCGGGTCCTGGTCGGGCTGGACCTTCGGATGAAGGAGTGACGGCGAATATCGGATGGGACGATAGTGAAGGATAAAGACTCTGCCGCGCGCGAGAGGGAGCTCCTCGCCAGGATAGAGCATCTCTCCTCCCGCCTCCGCGAGGCCGAGGATCTCTTGGGTGCGATACAGCGCGGCGAGGTCGACGCCTTTGTGGTCGCCACCGACAGCGGGGCGAGGACCTACACGCTCGAGGGTGCCGATCGGGCGTACCGCCAGATCATCGAGCAGATGCGCGAAGGATCGGCGCTCCTCTCCGAGGACGGGACAATCCTCTACTGCAACGCCAGCCTCGCCGGCATGCTCCAGACCCCGCTGGAGCACCTGATCGGGCAGTCCGTCTGGCCGTTCATTGTGCCGGCGGATGGCGAGCGGTTCGGAGGGCTCCTGGACCAGGACAGCGGGAGCGAGATCCATCTCCAGGTGGAGGGCGGACGCCAGATTCCCGTATACCTCTCCCTCAACCGCCTGCAGATGGACGCAACGACAGTCGTATCCGCCGTCGTGCTGGACCTGACCGAGCAGAAGCGGGCGGAGGCGGCGCTGCGGAAGGCCCGTGACGAGCTCGAGGAACGCGTGAGAGCGCGGACCGCCGAACTGGCTCAGGCCAATAACCGGCTCCAGGAGACGACCGAGGAGCTGGCCACAGTCAATGAGGAGATACGGATTGCAAATGAGGAACTGCTGCAGATCAACCGCACACTGGACCAGCAGAATACAGAATTGATTGCCGCCCGTACAACGGCTGAAGAGGAGCGGCGGCGCTACTACGACCTCTTCAATGCCGCCCCGGAGGGATACCTGGTGACGGACCGCAGCGGCACCATCCTGGAGGCGAACGACGCGGCGGGGGCACTTCTCGCGCTGCATACAGAGAGCCTGACCGGCCGCAATCTTCTGCGCTTCGCCGAAGAGGCGAGCCGGGAGGAGTTCAAGGCCCCGCTGGCCATGGCACTGATGGGAGGACGCCGGCAGGACTTCGAACTGGGTCTCCGCACGCCCGGAGGGGAGATCGTATACGTATCCGCGAGCATCTCCCCGGTCTACGGGGAGGGATCTACCGTCCAGTCCCTGCGCTGGATGTTGCGGGATATTACGGAGCGAAAGAGGGCGGTAGAGTCGCTGCGGAAGAGCGAGGCGAAGTACCGCAGCCTCTTCGACGACGATATCACCGCGGACTTCATCTGCGACGTGGACGGGCGGATCCTGGACTGCAACCCTTCCTTTGTGAAGATGTTCGGGTTTGCCTCCGTCGAGGAAACCAGGGCTTCGAACTTCCTGGAGACCTACATTCACCCCTGGGAACGCAAGGAACTTCTGGAACGCCTGCAGCGCGAGAAGCGGCTCGAGAATGTCAAGCGGTTCCGGAAGCGGCAGGATGGCGTCCGCATCCATGTCGTCGAGAACATCGTCGGGATCTTCGGTGCGGATGGGAAGCTGGTCCAGACCAAGGGCTACATCATCGAGGACACCGAGCGCCTGCGGGCGGAAGAAGCCCTGAAGCAGTACGCGGTGCGCCTGAAGCGGTCCAACGAGGATCTGGAGCGGTTCGCCTACGTCTCCAGCCATGACCTGCAGGAGCCCCTGCGGACGATCGTGACCTTCACCCAGCTGCTGGAGCGCCGCTACAGCGGGCGGCTGGATGCCGATGCCAACGAGTATATCGGCTACATCGTGGACGCCGGCAAACGGATGCAGTCCCTGATCACCGACCTGCTCAACTACTCCCGGGTGAGCAGCCAGGCGCACGCCCCGCTGCCCGTCCGGCCCGAAGAGGTGCTCTCGCAGGCCCTGCTCTCCCTCGACGGCATCCTGGAGGAGACGGGGGCGACGGTCACCTACGATCCCCTCCCCATGGTGGAGGCGGATGCCCAGCAGCTGGCGCAGGTCTTCCAGAACCTGATCAGCAATGCGGTGAAGTACCGCCGCGAGGACGAGCCGCCGACGATCCACGTCTCGGGAGAGCGCCGCAACGGCTACGTGCAGTTCAGCGTGCGGGACAACGGGATCGGGATCGAGCCCCAGTACTTCGAGCGGATCTTCGTCATCTTCCAGCGGCTGCACGGACGGGAGAAGTACTCCGGGACCGGCATCGGGCTCGCCGTCGTGAAACGGATCGTGGAACGGCACGGGGGACGTATCTGGGTCGAGTCCGAGCCGGGGAAGGGTTCGACGTTCCACTTCACCCTGCCGGCACCCCGGGAGATCTCCTCGGGGGGGGTGGAATGAAGAAAGAAGCCCCATCTGCTGATAATGCCGCCGACAACTCCTCCTAACCGCCCGCAGAAGACCAAAAAACAACGGAGATCACCCCGCTCCGGCAGAGGCAGTGAAAAGTCTCGCCGTTCCCCGGCATACGCCGATACCCCACAGGAAAATGTCGTTTTTTAATAATTTCTGTACACCTGCCTCCGCCGCCCGACCTCGATCACGAAAGTTGCCATCGAAACATCCTCTATGGAAAGGATTGCACGACACTGCCTGCAAGGCGTGGATCGGCACGCCGAGCCTATCAGCTGGCAGGCTCGCGGGAATGCGGTTCCTGTGCCAGAGCAAGGAGTTCCTCGCATCGCGTCCTGTCCTGGCGCACTCTTGAGATCCCGATCGGCACGGGGTGTGAACCTGACCGTCAGGCGTGGATGCCCGCAATCTCTTCGAGCGAGCGGGTCCGCCCCGATGTCTCCCTCTTCGATCGCCTTGAGTAGCTCCTCGGAGAGGGGATCAGAGGTCCAATCGAGGAGCCGAGCGCCCGATGGACTCGAAGTCATTTGCGGTCAGGGCTTTCTGCAGGGCCATCATCTCCATGCTTCCGGGCGAGGATGTTCGCCAGATTATTCCGGGCCATATCCAGCTGCGGGTTCAGTTCGACGGCGATTCTATACTCTTCCTCCGCCTCGTCGAGTCGGTCGAGCTTCTCGAGCGCTTCGCCGAGATTGTTGTGCCCGGCTGCATCGAGAGGCTTCAGCCGGGTCCACTCCCTGAACTCGATCTCCGCTTCGGCGTACCGGCCTTCGAGAAAGCGGATGATGCCGATGTTCCCGTACGCCCTCCAGTACTCCGGCAGGATCTCGATCACCGTTCGATACTCGTCGACGGCATCCTCTGTCCGGCCGATGTCGAACAGCAAACCCCCGAGCCCGTAGTGAGCCAGGACGAGATCGGGTTGTATCGCCAGGGCTCTTCGGTAGGCCGCTTCGGCAGCGTCCATATCTCCCGATATCTCCCACAGCGCGCCAAGGTATGCATGGGCTTCCGGCAGATCCGGTTGAATCTCGATTGCCCGTTCGAATTCTATCCGGGCCTCGTCGTATCTAGCGGTTCTCAGCAATGCGACCCCCAGCTGCTGATGTGCTTCGGCATCGCCGGGATCCAGTTCGATGACATACCGGAGCTCGCGTTCTTCTTCCTCCCGCATCCCCCGGTTTCCCAGAACAATGGCAAGGTTACAGCGGGCAGTGGCATCGGATGGATCGATGGCAAGAATACCGCGGTATTCGTCCTCTGCCTCGTCCGATCTCCCCATGTCAACGAGCAGCGACGCCAGATTGTGTCGTGCTTTGATGTAATCGGGCTTGATCTCGATCGATCTTCGATACGCCCGTTCTGCCTCGTCGAGTCTGCCGTCACGCCGCACCAGGTTGCCGTGACTGAAATAGGGTTCCGGCATACGGGGATTGAGGCGTACCGCTGTTCTGAAAGACTCCTCCGCCTCCCGGTATCTGCCCCGGTCTTTCAGCAGAACCCCGAGATTGTGATACGCTTCGGCACTGTCGGGGCTCGATCCGATGGCTCTTCTATAGGCATTTTCAGCATCGTCATACCGGCGCAGACTGCAGAAAACGTTCGCATAGTTGGTCCAGCCCTTGTAGTTATCCGGTTTTTCCTGGAGTAAAACCCGGAGCCAGGCTTCTGCTTCGTCGAACCTGCCCATGTCCCTCAACAGGAGACCCAGGTTATTGCACGCCTCCGGATCCGCGGGCTCGAGCTCGAGCACCTTCCGCAACTCGCGTTCTGCTTCGCCCCGACGTTTCGAGCGGATGAGCAGCACGGCGAGACTGTTGCGGGGGCGTATGCAGGTTGCATCCAGTTCTATGGCTCTCCGATACTCCCGCTCGGCATCGTCGATTCTGCCGCTCTCGTAGAGCACCTCTCCCAGGCGGCAATGACCGTCGGGATCCGTCGGTTCGAGTTCTATCGCCCTCAGCAGATGCTTCTCGTAGTCCCGAGGGAATCTGGCGGCGAGAATGTCGGGCCACTCGAAGTACCGCTCCGGCGGATCCTCTGGAAGGATCCGTCCTGACAGCCAGAACATGCCGCTGACGATCCCGCCGACGACCGGCTCTTACTTCGCCAGGGTCGGATCGAGGACTACGTCGAACGACCCTCCGAGCGTCTCGACCGCCGCCCAGACGAACTCGTTCTTCGTGAAGGCGTTCTTCAGTCTTCTGGTCTCTCGAACGTATCCCGTGAAGAGGGCGTAGGCCCTGGGGGGCTGCGCCTCGCGCTGCTGAAAAAGCCCGACGGGGATGAAGGACTGCGGGGCAAATCTCACCTCTTCGCCGGCGTGGCATGCCTCGTACTCGTCCTTCGACTCGAACACCGTGATTTCGGATGGAAATGCGGCGATCTGGACCTGTGCCAGCGTTGGACCGTCGAGACCGGGATGAATACGGGCATCCGGGCTGTCGAAGACGAATGGATACTCCCCGTCGCCGGGATTGTCGGATCGGGGGGCCATCCACGCATGGTAGGCGCCGTCCAGAACACTGCCGTCCGGTCTCTCGATCCGATCCGTCAGACCGATCCGGAGACGCGAAGGGCCGTTGAAGTGTGGATTGACACCGATCAGGGATCCGCTCTTGTCCCTCTGGAGCCATAATTCGGCCCCTGAACGGTCTATCCAGCGAAGGTATGCGCCCTCGGCGACGGGAATTGCGTTGCATGCCCGGGCGACGCCGTCGATGAGGTCGTGAAATTCTTCCTGGGTTTTTATATGAAAGCCAATCGAGCTGAGATGTGACACGGTGATACGACTCCAATTTCCAATGGTGCAGTTCCAGTGGTACAGAATGGTATGCCCGCGCCAGGTATTGGTTTACCGGAACGGGTTCCCCTCCTCCGCGCTGGCCGGGGCGCGACGACCGTGTTCGGGCGGTCCTATATGGTGCACACAGACCGCGATCGATCGCGTGCGGAGGAGTACGGCCATGCATCGAAGCGGCGGGTCCCGCCTCGCCTTCCGGGTGGAAGGGCCCGTGCCGGATTCAGGAGAAGAGGCTGCAATCATATCGCGGCGGTCTGCACGCAGCTTCGGCGGTGCATTCAGGGACCCCTATTCTCGCACGATATACAGGGGCTCCGGATCCGGTCGGCACGACTGTCAGGCACGTGGGGTATGCACATGCGAAAGGGAGCAGCCCGCTGTCCATGGAGGAGGATGCGTGCTCTTTACACGATTCGCGACAGCGAGATCAGCAGCGCCACCAGCCCGACGATCACCGCGAACAGCACCACGCCCGCGGACCGTGCCAGGGAGATCCCCTGCAGCTCGCGGATCCCGATCGCCAGCAGCCCGAGCGACCAGAGCACGGGGATCGGCCCGACCATCGGGAACCAGCCGAACAGGAGCCAGGGCGTGGCGGCGTACATCGCGGCTTTGCAGGTCGGCGCGAGGCCCCGCCGCCCGCCGAGAAGCGTGACCCCGATCTGGAGCGCCAACCCCCCCAGGGCCAGGATGGCGAGCCCGCTCAGGATGGGGCCATAGAAGGCTCCCGAGAGGCTCGCATCCACCCTCCGCAGGATTCCTATCATCAGGAGAAAGGAGGCAGCGGCGTGGAGGACGAGGAGGACGGCATAGTACAGGAAGGCCCGAGCAATGCTCGTCTGCCTTGACGAGCGGAACGCAGCGACCGGCGAGAGGACGAAGTCCCGGATATTTTTTACAAAAGAGATGGCCATGCGATCGATACAATCTTCAGGCCGATCTCAGTTATCCCTTGCGATTTTGCCGTCGGGATACGAGACGGGCCTGCCATCCCTGCCAGGCCGCGAACTCCCCGGGTGGGAGGCAGATCGGGCACAGATCTCCCCAATCCCGCGATACTCCTACAAGCAATACGAGACAACCCTCCAAAACCGCAACTATCCCCGTGTCATAGGCATTTATATACGATGGCCCCGTCAATTCCAGTACATTCCCCTTCGACGGTGAGGATATGGGTGCTCGAGAGAACCTGGCGGGCGGTTTCGCGTTTATCATGACGATCTTCCTCGGAGCTCTCAACGGCTTCAATCCTGTCTCGATCGTCGTCGGGTTCCTGGTCTGGTATCTCATCGGATACACCGGGCTCACGCTCCTCGGAATACCGGATGCAGCGTAGAGAGGGCAGAAAGGGGCCGCG
>JAXDAH010000024.1:0-9669 GCA_034679905.1 Methanomicrobiales archaeon
GGGTAAGTGCATATCCGATGAGTTGCTGAAGTTGCATAGTTCGGATCAAATTTGGCGTCACACCTACATCAAAATTCTCTAAACTCCGAGATTTTTCGTAATTATCCATTAAAATCGACTCGTTGAACTCACGAAAGCAGAGGATGCCGTGCATTGCCGCGTACGTCCTGCAGTCCTTACCGCGGCTCCCGCACGCCGAGGGAAACCATTAATAAGCAGTTCCCGATACACGGTTAGACCGGCAGTCATGTATAGAGAGGTTGACCATGATATTCGAGAAGATCGTCTCCGAAGGTCTGGCCCACAACTCCTACTTTATCGGTTCTGGCGGCAGTGCCGCCGTCATCGATCCCCGAAGGGACTGCGAGATCTACGTGCAGCTCGCAGAACGGCACGGGGTTGACATCACCCACATCTTCGAGACCCACCGCAATGAAGACTACCTCATCGGGTCCGTGCCGCTCGCCGGGAGGGTGAAGGCGGGGATCTACCACAGTTACAGGACCGATTTTGCATACGGGCAGAGTGTGCGGGAGGGCGATACGTTCCGCATCGGATCCCTGGAGCTGGAGGTCCTGGAGACTCCCGGGCACACCCCCGACAGCATCTCCATCCTCGTCCGCGACCATGAGATCTCCGAGGAACCCTACCTGGTCTTCACGGGAGACGCGCTCTTTGCGGGCGAGGTGGGGAGAACGGATCTGGTGAAAGGGCGGCAGGAGGAGATGACAGGGCTGCTCGCGGAGAGCCTATTCGATACGTTGCTGAATCTGGACGACGGAGTGCTGGTATTCCCTGCTCACGGGGCGGGTTCCGCGTGCGGGGGCCATATCGCTGACCATCCGCATACCACCATCGGATACGAGAAGAGGACGAATCCCCTTTTGCAGAATGGCAGGGAGGCGTTCATCCGAGCAAAAAGCAGCGAGCATCTCTATTTCCCTCCGTACTTTTCGAAGATGGAAGTCCTGAACCTGGTCGGCCCTGCGGGCTGCAGCCTGCCGTACCTCGAACCCCTCTCCATTCAGGATGTGCAGGCGTACCGGCAGAGAGGAGCCCAGATCCTGGATATCCGCTCCCCCACCGCATATGCCGGCGGCCACCTGCCCGATAGCATCCACATCTGGCGGGAGGGCCTGACCTCCTACTTGGGATACCTGATGGACTATGAGGATCCCATCGTTCTCATCCATGACTATCAGGATCTGGAGAGCGTCGCTGCCGACTTCGTCCGCATGGGCTACGACAACCTGGCCGGTTACCTCAGTCCCAAGTTCTCCGCCTGGTTCAAGGGGGCGCAGGAGATCGAGACCACCCGCACCTGGTCTGTCCAGGATCTCCATGAACGGCTCTCCGATCCGAAACTCTTCATCCTGGATGTGCGGGACATCCGGAACCGCCGGAGCATCGGGCACATCCCGGGCTCCCGCCACATCTACATCGGTCATGTGGCCGACCACCTGGACGAGGTCCCGGGGGACAGGACTGTCGTGATCTACTGCGATTCGGGATTCAAGGGGAGTCTGGGGGCCAGCATCCTGCAGAAGCACGGCTTCAAGGACGTGATAAATCTCCTCGGCGGCGCCACCGCCTGGGTGAATGCAGGCTATCCCGTCGAGAAGGACTAGGAGGGAGAGGATACGCGCCAGATCCGTTCAGGGGACACCCGAGAGCGTTGGGAAGGGTACACTGCGGGCAACCGAGCGGACGAGACAGCAAGGGGCACGCTCCTGTCGTCGCCCGATCTCGGGCAGGCGGCGCCCCGATCTCCACCATCTCCTCATGCGAACGCTTTAATACTCGTATCTGGCAGTGTGCCGGTATGCGTGGCATGTCGCAGTTCCTGGTCGTCGATGCAGTTCTCCTGCCCCCCGAGCCCGTCCAGAACCTGGCGCTCCATCTGAACCGGTTGCTGGATGCCCGTCAGAACGCGATCCGCCTGGGCAGGGAGTGGAACAGGCCGCATATCTCCCTCGCGATGATCGGCGCACGGCAGGCCGATGTTTCCGCACTCTGTCGGGCCCTGAAGAAGGCTGCCGATCGGTTTTTACCCCTGGACCTGGCTCCAGCCGGTATCGAGCGGCATCGCGGGCAGGGTGGAGAGGTGACAACGAGCCTGCTCATCCAAAATATCCCCGCCCTGCAGGCGGTCCACGAGACCGTACTGGCGGCGTTCTCTCCGTATGCGGTCCTTCCGGTAACCGGGGATATGGTCGCCGCAGCCCCGGAAGAGATGGCATCCCCAGATACGGTCGATTATATCAACCATTTCCTGGAGAGATCGGCATTCGAGCGCTATACTCCCCACATCACTCTGGGATTGGGGGAACTTCCCGGCGAGGCTGCAGCGATCCGGATGCCGGACCGCTTCCGCGTGGACAGCGCCCGGCTCTGCCGCGTGGGCAACCGCGGTGTATGCCGGGAACTCCTCTGCGCGGACCGCTAACAGTCGAGGCGCCATTGCTGCCAGGGAACCTGGTGACGGCGGCATGTCAGCAGGCTCCCTGCGTGGGAGTCCGTCGCCTCACTCCTGCTCCGATGCCGCCGCCGCCCTGGCCTCTTGTGCAACCGCCCGCTCAGGTGGCGGAGCTTCCCTCGCCGGCGGCCCCAGCAGCTTCATGCCCGACAGTATCCGTCCTATCGCCTTGAAGGCATCCTCAAGTTCGGTGAAGTTCGGGATGCCCTTCTCGCGGAGCAGCCGCAAACCCCCTTTCATATGCTCTCCCCCGAGCAGGCATCCCACGACCATCCGGTCCGTACGCTTATGGAGTCGCTCGATCTCGTGGGCGAGGAGGCGCGGGTCCAGCACGGACGTGGGTCCGGCGATGATGCAGCCGATATCCCAGAGATCCTGGTGGCGGATCAGCACATCGAAGACCCGGGCATAGCGATCGGCACCGGCGTCTCCCACGATATCCAGGGGATTGGCATGGCTCCAGGTGGAGGGGAGTACGCAGTTCAGCTCCTCCATCATGTGGGGCGGCAGCGCTGCCAGATCGATACCGAACCTCTCGGCGTAGTCGGACCCGAGCACGGCAAATCCGCCGGCCCCGGTGACGATGACTGCCCTTCGACCGCCGGGATACCCCTCTGCCGCGATCACCTCCGCCATATTGAAGGCCTCGCGGAGAGAGAATGCCGGGATCACACCTGTCTGGCGGAAAGCAGCCAGGTAAACATCGTAGCTCCCGGCGAGAGAACCGGTATGGGATATAGCTGCCTCCTTGCCTTTTGCTGAGGATCCTGCCTTCAGAGCGATGATCGGCTTCTTCTTCGACACCTCGGCCACGGTCTCCATGAACTCCCTGCCGTTGCGGATCTCCTCGATGTACAGGATGATCGCACGGGTGTTCTCGTCCTGCTCCAGGAACTTGAGGTAATCGAGAAAGCTCAGGTCCATCTGGTTGCCGACGCTCACGACAGCGGAGAAGCCGATGCCTTCCGTGATGCTCCAGTCCACCACGGTGGTGATGATCGCGCCGCTCTGGGAGACGAATCCGATGTAGCCGGGCTGCGCGGATACGGGATCGAACGTAGTGTTGATCCCCTGGTGCGGTAGCATGATCCCGAGGCTGTTGGGACCGACGATCCGGATGCCGTGCGTGCGGGCGACCTCCAGCAGCCTCTCCTCCATGTCCCTTCCCCGCTCGCCCGTCTCGCGGAAACCCGCCGAGACGATGACCGCCAGTTTGGCACCCTTTCTCCCGCTCTCCTCGAGCACCTGGGGCACCGCGGAGGCGGGCACGGCGATCACGACCATATCGAGATCGCCCGGGATGGCGTCGAGGGAACCGTACGCCCTGTGGCCCAGGATCTCCGCCCGCTTGGGGTTCACCGCGTAGAGCCGCCCGGGGTAGTTGAGGAGGTTCCGGAAGACGGCATACCCGATCTTCCGGGGGTCCGAGGATGCGCCGACGACCGCTATCGAGTCCGCGTAGAAGACCTCGGGAGAGAATGCCATAGCTTCCTGCCTCTCCCGTACCCCGGCACCGCCATCCTCCCTGTAGATTCGCGCGTCCACGGCGGACGCCCCCTGTTCGTAGAGGATCATCGGGTTGATGTCGAACTCCACGATCCGGGGGTCGTTGCAGAAGAGGTTGCCGATGTTCTGGATCTGTTCGATCAACGCCTCCTCGTCCATGCTCCGTCCCCGGAATCCCGCGATCAAGGGGTAGCCGCGGATCTCGCGGACCATCCTCTCCGCCTCGTCCCGGTCGATGGGGAGCACCCGCATGGCGATATCCCGAAGGAGCTCCACGAAGACGCCTCCAAGACCGAAGGTGAGCACCTTGCCAAAGGTGGGATCGGTCCTTCCGCCGACGATCAGCTCCAGCCCCGGCGGCATCTGCTTCTCCACCATCACGCCGCGGATCTCCGCTTCGGGATCGTACTCCCTGACGCTGTCGATGATCGATCGGTATGCCTGCAGTGCCTCCTGCAGGCTCTGGATCTCCAGTACAACGCCGCCGGCGTCGGTCTTGTGGACGATCTGAGGGGAGATCACCTTCATGACGACGGGATAGCCGATGCTATCCGCGAATGCAGCGGCATCCTCTTCGTTCTGCACAATCGCATACTCCGGGACGGGAATCCCGCTCTCCCGCAGCAGTTCATATCCTTCTGCTTCCGATAGCAGTCTTCTGGCCATGGGTCATCCTCTCGCAATGGTAGAATCCTGGATAATCAGGAGTTGGCGTCTCCACGCATGCTCTTCTTTCTCCTGGACACTCGGGGGGGCATAGGCACCGCTCCGTTATGTACGTATCGATCTTCTAGGTATGCAGCTCCCGCACGTCGAGATTGCGGATCAATGTGCTGGCATCGGTGGCGGGTACCTGGCAGGCGTGCTGGACGCAGACATAGGCGGTCGCCTTGCCCTCCGTACCGCGCATGGACTCCGTAAAAGGGGCGATCCTGGTGATGGGTCCGGCATCTTCGGGACGGATCAGCACGACTACATGGGGGAGGAAGTACCGGCGGAGCGCATCCATCATCTCCCGTGTGCCACCGGCATCGCGCCCTCCCGCGATCACCACCTCGTGGCTGGGTCCGATCATGAAGTCGAGCCCGCTCAGCATGTGCAGATGCGAGGCCGGGGAGCCGCGAATGTCTGGCGCGAACGCCTGCACGAGTTCGAGAGCCCTCTCCTCCAGCTCGGCGTCGCCCGTCAGGCGACCGAGGCGGAGCAGGTTCGAGAGGGAGACGGCGTTGCCGGAGGGGATCGCCCCGTCGTGGCTCTCCTTGCGGCGGAGAGGCAGACCCTCCTCGCCCGTAGTGAAGAAGAATCCGCCCCGCTCCGGATCCCAGAACCTGGCTATCGCGGCATCCTGCAGCTTCAGCGCACTCTCGAGGTGGGCGGGCTGGAACGTCGCCTCGTAGAGTTCGATCAGCCCCCATGCGAGAAAGGCATGGTCGTCCAGGAACCCCGGGATGGACGCTTCGCCGTCGCGGTAGCGGTGGAGGAGCTCTCCATCGCGGTAGAGCGTCGCCAGGATAAAGGCAGCTGCCTTCCCGGCAGCGTCCAGGTATCCTGCATCGTCCAGGATCCAGCCCGCCCGTGCGAGAGCCGCGATCATCAGACCGTTCCAGTCCGTCAGGATCTTGTCGTCCCTGGCGGGATGGGCGCGCCTCTCCCGCGCCTGGAAGAGTCGCTTCCGTGCCCGTTCCAGACGAACGGCGAGCGTGTCTTCGGTGGTCCTGAAGCGTGCAGCGAGGTCGGCGCGGGACCGCACGATGTGCGGGATGTTCTGCCGTGGCTCGACCCCATGGCCGGCATCGCGGAAGTTCCCCTCGCTGCGGATGCCGTAGTACTGGCAGAAGAGGCCCGCCTCCTCATCCCCGAGAATGCTGAACACCTCCTCCCGGGTCCAGAGGTAAAACTTGCCCTCGACGCCTTCGCTGTCGGCATCCTCGGCAGAGTAGAACTCTCCCTCCGGGCCGGTCATGTCCCGCAGCACGTAGTGGAGGATCTCCCGCGCTGTCTTCTCGTACTCTTCTGCGCCCGTCACCTGATAGGCCTCCGCATAGGCCATGGCGAGCAGCGCCTGATCGTAGAGCATCTTCTCGAAATGGGGAACGAGCCACTCCCCATCGGTTGCGTATCGGTGAAAGCCGAACCCGACCTGATCGTAGATCCCGCCGCGACGCATCCCCTGGAGCGTCTTCTCCGCCATAAACAGGGCGTTCGGATCGAAGGTGCGGTTGTGGTAGCGGAGGAGGAAGAGGATGGTGTGCGGCGCGGGGAACTTGGGGGCGGGAGAGAATCCGCCGTAGTAGCGATCGAAGCGGCTGTTGAGGGCGTAGTAGGCGTCGTCCAGGATCGACCTCTCAAGACCCTCGCCCTGCAGCTGCGGGGCCGCTCTCTCCAGGGCGGCCATCACCTCCCGGGCGGAGTTGACGGCAGTATCCCGCTGGCTGCGCCAGATTTCACGGATGCGGGGGACGAGATCCAGGAGGCCGACCATCCCGGGACGGGACTCCTTAGGGATGTAGGTGGCGGCATAGAAGGGCAGTTTATCCGGGGTCATCAGGATCGTGAGCGGCCAGCCGCCGCTCCCCGTCATGACCTGGGCAACGGTCATGTAGACCTGGTCGATATCCGGCCGCTCCTCACGATCGACTTTGATGTTGACGAAGGTCTCGTTCAGGAGCCGGGCCACATCGGGGTCCTGGAAGGATTCCCGTGCCATCACGTGGCACCAGTGGCAGGTCGAGTAGCCGATGGAGAGAAATATGGGTTTATCTTCTTCCTTCGCTTTCGAGAACGCCTCATCCCCCCAGGGGTACCAGTCTACGGGATTCCGGGCATGCTGGAGGAGGTACGGGCTCTTGGCGTGCCGGAGGCGGTTCTGCCCTGGGTCCTGCGGTTCTGCGTTCATCCCTTATCGCGCTCCAGCCGCCGGCAGGCGCGAACGGGTGTGTTCCCAAGTGAGGCGACACTCCGCATACTGCTGCGCTTCTGCTCTCCACCACGACGATTCGTTCGCCCGCGACTGGCATGGCCGGACGGAACCGACGGCCGATCCCGAGGGTTGCTTCCCGGCATCCTGTATGCATTTTCCACAAATATTCATAATCCTGCTCCGATCTGTTGAGTGAACCAATACCTGTATTCGTGATAAAAGTATCCCCAATCCGTAAAAAGGGCTCGTATGACGATGGATTTCCAGCGGGCTGACGGTCTTTGCCGTAGGAAGCGATAGGGTCGTCGGCAGGATCGCCCTGCATGGATAGGGTCAGAGTGACCTGGAATGGATTCATCGACTTGAATGTAGCCCGATCTCGGCCGGTACGGCAGTCCTGCACTTCGGAGCGGTCCTCCCGCAGCGCTTCGGGATGCACTCCGATATCCGCCCCCACTCTCCGATCGCCAAAGAGGGGATGACCGCAAGGCTGGAGCGGGACACGGATGCCCCACCCGCACCCCCGTTTTCCCGTCATCATGACCTATCGCACTTCGGGGGAGGGGGAGTCTGGACCCGTTCTACCCCGGCGACCGACCCGGTCGATGACGGAGAGGGAGCAAGAGGATCTCCTCTCCACCCCAGGCCTGCGGTATGAGAGCCAAGGTCGGTACTAGCCCCTCCCATCTTCGGGAGAGCTGGTGGGAACCAGATGTAAAAACTCCATTCGCCTTACCCGGACTGATTGCTTTATCAGCAATATTTTGTCCCCTTTGTCGCACGCAGGGGTGAGGGCAGGTGGGGTGGGGACGCACCCCCGTACCCCCTCCAGTACGATACATTCCAAAGAGGATCGGAGGAGGTGCTTCACCGTCACCCCAGCAGTGCGACGGGGTGCAAAAGGATCGGTATCGGTGCGCTCCGTCATGATGCACGATTTGCATACTTCACGGTCTTGCCGATCGCCGTCTAAAAGTGTTCGTCGTGGAAAAAGTTCTGCGCTCAGAGATTGCGGGCGGGTGGGAGGACGCTCCAGGTCACGATGCCCGCGGCGGGTCCCCATCCCACACCCATGATTTGAGAAATAGTTTGTGGAGGGTCATCCACAGCACTCCTGGATCGCTTTTGCCGTCCGCAGCTTTTTATTCCATCCTCCGGAATTCCCGAACACGCTCACCGCACTCCTGCGGAATGTAATAGCGTCTTGCGATCTTTTTTTATGCAGTAGCCCCGGGGGTACAGTCCGACGTTGCCGTGTTCCCCTACGAAGATCTGGTCATTGTCAGGCTGCCTTCCGGCTACAGCAGATTCCGGCGCAATCTGCTCCGGGATGCGACGGGCCGCTGGGGCCCGCTGAAGGCGGCTGTCCCCGGGGTTCGGATGACTCTGGACGCGCTGCAGCAGTTCTCCAGACCTCTGCTGGTCATCGGTCAGCAGAGGACCGTTCAGGGCGCACTGGCCTATCGAAAGGACTACTACGATCCGAGACTGCTCAAGGTGACGGATATCGGCGTGGTTCTACAGGGACTGGGGCTGGGAACCGCGCTCGTGCAGGCCGCTATCCAGGTTGCGTGCGAACAGCGGTGCGGCCTCACGCTCTACCCGATCGACGGTGTCGCCCGCGCTTTCTTCGAGAGATGGGGAATGCACGAGCGGTGGGAGGGGGGTAGTCAGCTGCACCTGGATCTCCGCGCGGACGAGGTATATGCCCTGGCAGGGGATGGACCGGGGATCCCCCTCGTGGATGAACTCCCTCTCCCCGAGACGGTCGGACCCGGGACGGGGGGCGGGATCCGGTAACGCGGCTCGTATCCGCCCGTATAAATCGCGGATCCGAAGCTGCTGCCTCCACCGCCCGAATGGCACTTCGTTCCTTGTCTTTGATCTCCAGCATGATGTCGATATCCACGGGGCCGGAGACCTCGAGGAACCCCCGGAAGTCGGCGAGATCGATCGACTCCGCATGCACCCCCGCACGTCTCCCCGGCTGCTGCGAGCTGTAATCCACCATGGGGACGCCGTCCTTCGGTGCCCAGGTGGCGCCTGCCAGACGCACCGCCTCTCTGCAACTCTCCCCGGAGCTGTTCACTCTGTGGTGGAAGACATCCAGCAGGATCGGTACGCCTGTCCTGGCATGCACATCCAGGCAGTCAGCGAGCGTATACAGGCGATCGTCGTTCTCGATCGCGAGCCGGGAGCGGATCTGCTCTGGAAGGGCTCCATACCGCCCGATGAACCTCTCGATGCTCTTCTGCCTGTCCCTGTAGACGCCTCCAATATGCAGCTGCACCTTGGCGTCCGCGGGTAGCTGCAGGGCCTCGAGCACCTGCGCATGATACGCGAGTTCGCGCAGACTCCGCTCCTGCACTGCAGTATCCGGCGAGTTCAGCAGGACTAACATATCTATATCGGCCAGTTTTAACGATAAGTATAAATGGGTAGGTATCGTATTTTCACTCATGGTAAAAGAAGCGGCAGTAGAACAATCGGATATCAGCGGGCCGATATCTGACTTCCTGGAGCTCTACGATAAGAAGAGCACGCGGAGCATGTACCGGGCGGCGATCGTGTCATTCCTGGCCCACGTCTACAAGGTAGATCACCCCTCCCCTAAACCTCTATCTGGTACCGTGAGCACCTACCTGCAGGCGTTCAACGACATGGGCGCTCAGTACCTGACAGAGCAGCGGAAGTATGGGTATGACATCCTCAGCTATATCTCCCACTTGAAATCGAAGGGCACGCCGCCGAAGACGATCAAGACCTA
>JAXDAH010000025.1:0-12995 GCA_034679905.1 Methanomicrobiales archaeon
TTATTTCGCAAAATATTGGAATAATGAGGCATAAATGGAGATATTATACGATATATCCCGTTTTTTGGTGCAGAACGTTCCCGGGCCCTAGGCCTCTCCGGACGATTCGCGGCTCCTGTATGCTCCGATTCGCGCGAACACCCGAATTGTATTATATAAAAGTATCTGCATAAAATAGATTATTGCTGGCGCATATACACTACCCACAGCATGGATTCAACAGAGACCTTCAGGATTATCGATGGTCCGCTGGCCGCCCCCCCGCTGCCGGGGCCGTCTATTGAACCGGAGCCACCGCAGACGGACGGGGATCTCCTCGATGCCTACTCGAAAGCGGTCGTCGGGGTGGTGAACGCCGTCGGGCCGGCGGTCGTGAACATCCTCGTGGGGAAGCGGGTGCCGGGATACCGCTCCGAACAGGTCGGCGCCGGCTCGGGCGTGATCATCTCCTCCGACGGGCTGATTCTCACCAACGATCACGTGGCCCACGGTGCGACC
This sequence comes from Methanomicrobiales archaeon, assembly GCA_034679905.1. GTDB lineage: Archaea > Halobacteriota > Methanomicrobia > Methanomicrobiales > JACTUA01 > JASEFH01. Next base: position 499 of record JAXDAH010000025.1, read on the forward strand.
GCGGTCGAGGTGCGGATGGCCGACGGGACGACCATCCCGACGCGGCTCGTCGGCACGGATCCGGCGACGGATCTGGCGGTTCTCCGGGCCGAGGCGACCGATCTGCCCTATGCCCCCCTGGGAGACTCGGATACCCTGGCCGTGGGGCAGCTGGCCATCGCCATCGGGAACCCCTTCGGATTCCAGTCCACCGTCTCCACCGGCGTGCTGAGCGCCCTCGGGCGGGCCCTCCGCAGCCGGGACGGTCGGCGGATCGAGAACATCCTCCAGCACACGGCACCCCTCAACCCGGGGAACTCCGGCGGCCCCCTGGTGGACTCCCGCGGGCGAGTTATCGGCGTCAACACCGCCATCATCGTGATGGCGCAGGGGATCGGGTTTGCCATCCCCGTGAACACAGCCCGCTTCGTGCTCACCCAGATCCTGGCTCACGGGCGGGTGCGCCGGGGCTACCTGGGGATCACCGGACAGAGCCGCCCCCTCGATCCCCGGCTCTCCCGCTTCCACCGCCTGGAGAACGGGCATGCCGTCGAGGTGGCCGCCGTGGACCGCCAGAGTCCGGCGGGTCGGGCCGGTATCCGCGAGGGCGACCTGATCGTCGGGATCGAGAGTGCCTGCGTGCAGAGCGTGGACGACCTGCACCGCCACCTGGCGGAGTGCACCATCGGAAAACCGCTGCAGCTGGACATCCTCCGCGGCGGCCAGAAACTGCGGATCACCGTCGTCCCGAGCGAGGCCGCCCCGAGCCACTGATCAGCGCAACCTACCGATGTGGAAGGCCTTCCCCCGGTACTCCCCCACCCCGTAGTAGCCCCGGACGCCGGGATCGAATACGAGGGGGCTCACCTTTTTCATGTCCGGGAACCCTGTCCCGCTCAGCACCGCCTCCTCGGCCTTGACGTCCAGGATCTCCCCGACGAACAGGGTATGCAGCCCGATCTCCACGGTATTGCGCAGGCGGCACTCGAGAACGACGGGGAACTCATCCACGTAGGGGGCATCGACGCGGTCCCCCCGGACCTCCGTCAGCCCGGTGGCGGCGAACTTGTCCTCGCTTCGTCCCGTGGCGATCCCGAAATAGTCCACCTCCTGCACGTGGTCCTCCGACGGTATGCTGACCGTGAAGACCCCGCTCTCGGCGATGTTCCCGTAGGTGTGGGTCGCCTTCCGCAGCGCGACTGCGACGCAGGGCGGATCGGAGCTGCAGATCCCGCCCCAGGCCGCCGTCATGACATTGGGTCTTCCCCCCGAATCGTAGGTCCCCACCACCAGCACAGGCGTGGGGTAGAGCAGGGCTTTTGCCCCCAGCGACTTCTTCATGTCTCCTCCTCTTTACCTTCGATATGGTGGCCCCGGCATAAGAGGTTGCCGGAGCCGCACGGAGCGTCGCCGTCGGGATCGATCCACACGCCTGTCAAAAGAGAGAGTTCAGGTCGACGTCCGCTCCGTCGCCGGGGCGCTGCCCCCGTTGTCGCTGCGGACCTTCTCCTCCCGCTTCTCCTCCGCCATCCGCCCGAGCGACACCAGACCGGCGGTCGTTCCCAGGTTCATCGTGTCGAGCACGGAGGCGGGGACGATGATCATGGCACCCCGCTCTTTCAGGCCCTCGTAGAGCATGTTCATCGCCCGCAGGTGGAGGGCGGTGGGATTGTCCTGGTAGGTCCGGGCCGCCTCCTCGAACTTCTGCGCCACCTGGCGCTCGGAGTCGCCCAGGATCACCCGGGCCTGGCGCTCCCGTTCGGCCTGGGCCTGCATGGACATCGCGTCCTGGAGCTCGGTCGGGATGAGGATATCGCGGATCTCGACCGAGCTGATGTGCACGCCCCACTGCTCGGTACGCAGATCGATGATCGTCTGGAGCTCGGCGTCCAGCTTCTCCCGGGCCTCCAGCATATCGGAGAGGAGCGATTTGCCGATGATCTCGCGGAGCGCCGTCTGGGAGGCCCAGCTGATTGCCGACTGGTAGTTCTCCACCTCGAGCGCCGCCTTCTGGGGGTTCACCACCTTCCAGAAGAGTACTGCCTCCACGTCCACGGGAACGGTGTCGCGGGTCAGGGTCTTCTCCGCCCGGAACGAGGTGGTAATCACCCGCAGGTCGATCCAGTAGGGGACGGTCTCCAGCAGCGGTACGATGAAGAAGGGTCCAGGGCCCTTCAGCCCCTTGAACCGCCCCAGGCGGAGCACGACGGCCTTCTCCCACTGGTCCGCCACGCGGAACGACATACCGGCGAGCAGCCCGAGGACGGTGGCGATCACGGCAGCCCAGAGGAACGTGAGCGCACCCGTCTCCAGCAGACCGGAGATCGCGTACCAGACACCCGACAGAAAGATCAGGAAGAAGATCAGGAACTGCAGGGGATTGGGTTGTTTCATGCTAGTGCCTATCCATCCCGGCACGATATACTTTTGGTTGGCGCTCCCGACCCCATGCTCGCGTGCAACCCGCCTACCGGAACCGTTTCGCAAGTCTCCCATGCGCACGCGATCCAGTACGGATCGGAAGCGGCAATGGGGCCTTCTCGCCCTGCTGGCGGCACTCGCCCTCACCGTCGGATGCACGGAACTCGTGCTGCCAGGTTCGGTTGCGGTCGTTGCAGATCCCGCCGGGGCGGATGTCTAGACGGTCTTTGCCGGGGCGAGACACCGCTCGTACTGGAGGGCATCCCCGCGGGCGAACACGCTCTCGAGCTCCGCCATGACGGGCACGGCCCCTGGTCGGATACGGTCAGGGTGCTCCCGCTCGCACGGACCCCGGTACAGGCCGATCTCGCCCCGATCGTCGTGAACCGACCCGTCGATCGGCGCCCTTCGGACGCTGCCCCTGCCGCACCGCCCGACACCGGAGACCGCCACACCCGCACCTACCGCGGGGAGTGCGGCGGGAGGGAGTCGACCGTCACCCTCACCGTCCCGGTCGCCGTCTACGACCGCTACCGCAGCCGCCCCCACAACCGGGAGCAGGATTACGCCCAGTACGCGCTCTCAGAGTACTATCGCCTTTACCTGCAGGAATTCGTGCGGTTGCTGCGGGAGAGCGGCGGGGGCGGCTCGGAGCGGGAGGAGATCGACCGCCTGATCGCCTTCGTCCAGGCGCTCCCCTTCACCTCGGACAACCTGACCACCGGCTACGACAAGTACCCTCGCTAGTCACTGGAGACCTAGGTGGACGGCGGGGGGGACGGCGAGGATACCGCCGGCGGCGGCGCTCCTGAACGAGATGGGCTACGGCACGGTCCTGCTGCAGCTCCCCGACCACATGGCCGTCGGCGTACTCTGCCCGGATTCCGCCGCCGGCAGCAGCTACGAGTTCGAAGGATCCCGCTACTGCTACCTGGAGACCACCGGCCCCGGCTGGACGCTCGGGGAGGTGCCTCCCGACTTCCGGGCGGGAGCCGGCACCGCGGTCGTCCACCCCTTGGTGCGTGTTCCTCGGATCGACCTGCAGTTCACTGCGGAGCTGGAGCGCACCGATCTCCGCTTCGCCTACTACCGAGTCCGCTGCGAGATAGAGAACCTCGGGCCGGGGACGGGCAGCCCGCCCGAAGGTGCACGTCGCCGCTCTCGCCCTCTCGCAGGGCGAGGGGACGATATGGTCTCCCGACAGCACGCTCGATCTCGGGGACTACCCCGAGGGCGCCCGGGAGCGGAGACGACCCTGAAGATCCCGCGGGGAGAGACCACCCGGATCCGCTGCGCGTGGTCTACGGCGACAACTTCCAGCCCGCCGGGGCCCTCTCGGAGCCCTTCACCGGAGCCGCTCCGCCGCTCCCGTCCCGAAGGCCTCTCGCGTATCCGCTGCCGGAGAGTTCAGGGGAGCGCATTTCTGAAGATACGTTCAGAACCGCTCGAAGATGAAGAAAGGTTTTTAAGGAAGGTCGGAGTCTGGTAACCCCGAGGTGGAATCGTTGAAGAAACTCTACCGATCGGTTGACGACAGGATCATCGCCGGTGTCGCGGGAGGCATCGGGGAGTACTACGATATCGACCCGACGCTCATCCGGCTGGCATGGGTCGTTCTGACGGTGATCACGGGCTTTGTCCCGGGCATCGTGGCATATATCCTCGCCTGGCTCATCGTCCCCGAAGAGGGGGAGGCTCCGGGCGTGATCGAAGCGGAGGCGGAGGTCGTGGAGAAGGAGACCTGAATCCTCTCCTTTCAGCCCGGGGTCGGTGGACTGCGGGCGTGTGCTGCCTTCTTATAGGATGAAGAGATACCCTGAAAAGGACCATGTACCAGCTGATGCGCCAGTACTGGGACGGCCCCATCCCGGAGCCGGATCTCCGCACGACAGAGGACATGCGCAGCGTGCTGGCGGAGCCGGAGTGCGACGCCCTCAACAAACCCCTCTACTACATGTACCGCGACCTGGCACGGACCGACGCCGATCGGGCGTGGATGGATGCGCACAGCATCCGCTACGACGTGACGATCATCCCGCCGGCCGCCCTCTGCGGCGAATATGTCAAGACAAAGGGGCACTACCACCCGCAGAACGCAGCGGGTATGGAGTATCCCGAGCTCTACCAGGTGCTCGCGGGGCAGGCGCACTTTCTCCTCCAGCATCGGGATCTCACGGATCTGGTGGTCGTGAGCGCCCGGGCCGGCGAGACGGTGCTGGTGCCGCCGGGCTACGGCCACGTGACCATCAACCCCGGCAGCGAGGCACTCGTCATGGCAAACCTGGTCTCGTCCCGGTTTGGCAGCGACTACGACTTCTTCGAACGGATGCAGGGGGCGGCCTACTACGCCTGCGTCGGCGGCGAATGGCGGAAGAATCCGAGGTACGGCGTAGTGCCGGCGCTCCGCTCTGCCAGCCCCCCCGCGATGCCCGATCTCTGCGGCGACGGCACTATCTACGGCCTGGTGGGCTGCGGAGAGTGCCTGGACTACCTGAACCACCCGGAGCGACACCGGGAGCAGCTGGTCGGGCTGGTGTGACGAGTCGGGGTCAGCGCTCCGAACCGACGTTCCGTGCAGGAACCCGCGAGGGTTCGACCTCGCGCCGTGACTGCTGCGGGACGTAGCAGGCCTCGGCACCCAGCAGGAGCGCGGGGTAGTACTTCCGCACGTAGTCCTTTATCATCCGGCGTGCCGAGAACTGCGGAGCGACGCCCCGGATCGACTCTTTCATCATATCGACCCAGGCGTGGGGTATCCCGTCGAGCTCCTTGCTGTAGTAGAGCGGGATTACCTGATTCTCCAGGACGTCGTAGAGCGACTGCGCGTCCGCCTCGTCCCGTTTCTCGGGGGGTGTTCCCTCCTCAGCGCCAAAGGCCCAGCCGTTCCGCCCGTTGTAGCCCTCCGCCCACCAGCCGTCCAGGATGCTCAGGTTCAGGGCGCCGTTCATGCCGGCCTTCATGCCGCTCGTCCCGGAGGCCTCCATCGGGGGGATGGGATTGTTCAGCCAGACGTCCACGCCCTGGACCAGCCAGTGCGCGATCTGCTCGCCGTAGTCCTCGATGAAGGCCACCCTCCCGCCGAAGTCCGGGTTCTCGGCGTGCATGTAGATGCCTCGGAGCACCGCCTTGCCATCCTCGTCGGCCGGGTGGGCCTTGCCTGCGTAGACGATCTGGACCGGCGCCCAGGGGTTGTTCACGATGGACTGGATCCGCTCCAGGTCGTAGAAGATCAGGTCGGGCCGCTTGTAGGAGGCGAACCGCCGCGCGAACCCGATGGTGAGGATATCCGGGTTCAGCATCAGCCCGCCGGCCGCCAGGTTGACCGGTTCGTCCCGCCGCTTCTCCCAGGTCACCCGTTTCGCCTCGCGGATGTGGTTGATCATCTGCGCTTTCAGCCGCAGATGCGTGTACCAGAGCTCGGAGGCCGGAATGTCGCGGATGAAGTCCCAGATGGCGGGATTGTCGTGGCCCGTCTGCCAGTGGGGGAAGACCGGGGAGAGGTACTTGTCGATCACCTTCTCCATCGCCGGCGCCAGCCAGGTCGGCATGTGCACGCCGTTCGTGATCGCGTCGATGGGGACCTGATCCAGGGGGCGATCCATCCAGAGAAAACGCCACATCTCCCGGGCCACGCGGGCGTTGATGACGCTCACCGCGTTGTGGTAGCGGGACGCCTGGAGGGCGAGCGCGGTCATCACGAACCCGTCCATCACGTTCCCGGGCGGGTTGCCCAACGCGAGGAAGGCGTCCCAGTCGATCCCGAGCTTGGGGTAGTAGGTCCCGAAGTACTTCTCCATCAGCTCGAAGGGGAAGAAGTCGTGCCCGGCGGGGACCGGGGTGTGCGTGGTGAAGATCGAAGTGCCCCGCACCTGCTCCAGCGCCTGGTCGAACTCTTCACCGCTCTCCACGCGCTCACGGATCCGCTCCAGTAGGGCAAAGGCGGGGTGTCCCTCGTTCAGGTGTACGGCGTAGTAGTCGATGCCCAACGTGTGCAGCACCTTGCGCCCGCCGATCCCCAGGATGATCTCCTGGCGCAGCCGCATCTCCTTGTCCGCCGTGTAGAGGCGCGAGGAGATGGGGCGGTTCCAGGGGTCGTTCTCCTCGATGTTGGTGTCCAGAAGGTAGAGGGGGACCTTGCCCACGTCGACCTTCCAGACCGCGACGTAGATGGGCGGCTCGAAGTAGGGCACCTGCACGATCAGCTGCTTCCCCTGCTCGTCCCGCACCCGGCTGACCGGCGCGTTGTCCCGCTCGATGGGCTCGCAGATGTTCTCCTGCCAGCCCGCCGGGCTGATGTGCTGGGCGAGGTAGCCCTGCCCGTACATGAACCCCACGCCCACCAGCGGCACGCCGAGATCGCTGCACTCCTTCAGGTGATCGCCCGCCAGGATCCCGAGCCCGCCCGAGTAGAAGGGGAGGGAGTGGTGCAGCCCGTACTCGGCCGAGAAGTAGGCGATGGTGAGGAGCTGCTGGCCGGGAAACTGCTCGGCGAACCAGCGGCTCCGACGCTCCATGTAGCCCTTCCAGCGGTACATGAGGATATCGTAGTAGTGGAGATAGTTCGGATCTTTCGCCGCCTTCTCCAGGAAATACCTCGGGGTGATCCGCAGCATCATCACCGGATTATCGTTGGTGACCCTCCACCCCTGCGGGTTCAGGAGCCGGAAGAGGTTCCGCGCCTGCGGATGCCAGCTCCACCAGAGGTTGTAGGCCAGGTCCACCAGGCCCGCGATCCGCTCCGGCACCCGCTCATACAGCTCTTTTCGTACCTCGTCCATGATGTTCACCCTGCATATGCTCCATCCCTATTAACATCTTTGCGCCGATTTCGGCCAGCCTGCCGATCCCGTGCACGCCTCGCAGCCCCGACTCATCCGATCCGTCTGCAGAACTCCGTCAGCTCCCGCAGCCGATCCCTCGGGGCCGACGCCAGCTGTTCGGGGGTGAGCCGCCACCGCCAGTTGCCCGCGGCGGTGGCGGGGCGGTTGATGCGCGCCTCCGCGCCGAGTCCCAGGAGATCCTGCATGGGCAGAATCGCGGTGTTCGCGACCGACTGCATCGCCAGCCGTACGAGTTCCCGGCTGACCGCATCCGCCGGTATCTCCCGCCCGAGATAGCGGAAGAGGCGCCCCTTGTCCTCCGGTGTCGCCTCCTGCTCGAACCAGCCCCGCGCGGTGTTGGTGTCGTGCGTCGACGTGTAGACGATCAGGTTCCTGTCGTAGTTGTGGGGGATGAAGGGGTTCTGCGGGAGGTTCTCGCCGAAGGCGAACACCAGCACCCGCATGCCGGGGAAGCCGAAATGGTCGATGGTATGCTGGATATCGGGGGGGTTGGTGCCGGGATCCTCGACGACCAGCGGAAGGGAGGGGATGTCCTGCTCCAGGTGGCGGAAGAACTCCTCCCCCGGCCCCTCTACCCACTGCCCGTGCTCCGCGGTCGCATCGCCCGCCGGAACCTCCCAGTACTGGAAGAACCCGCGGAAGTGGTCGATGCGGACGTAATCGTACATCTCCAGGGTCCTGCGGATCCGCTGCTTCCACCAGGCATAGCCCTCCTCCCGCATGGCGTCCCAGCGGTAGACCGGGCTGCCCCAGAGCTGGCCGGTAGCGCTGAAGATATCGGGCGGCGTCCCGGAGACCTTGGTCATCCGTTTCTCCCCGTCGAGTTTGAAGAGATGGGGGAGAGTCCAGACGTCTACGCTGTTGTAGCTGACGTAGATGGGAATGTCCCCCACGATGTAGATGCCCCGCCGGTGGCAGTAGTCCTTCAGGTCGGTCCACTGCTTGTGGAAGACGTACTGCAGGAACTTCTCCTGCTCGATGCGGTCGTGCAGCTCCTCCCGCACGGCAGCGAGCGCCCCCGGCTCCCGATCCCGGATCTCGGGGGGCCAGGCATTCCAGGGCTGCTCTTCATTGTGCACAGAGAGCGCGGCGAACAGGGCGTAGTCGTCCAGCCAGTAGACGTTCTGGGTGCAGAACGCCTGGTACTCGCAGGAGAAGCCCGTGTCCCGCGTCTCCTCGTACGCGGTATGGGAGATGTGCAGTTTATGGGCGCAGACCGAGCCGTAGTCGATCCGGCTCTCGGGATACTCCGCCACGATGTCCAGGCTGCTGCGGTCCAGCAGCCCCCCCTGCACCATCCGCTCCGGGCTGATGAACAGGGCGTTGTAGGCGAACGCCGAGGGGCTGTCGTAGGGGGAGTTGCCGCAGGGCTCCCGGGTCGGGTTCAGGGGGAGGATCTGCCAGTAGGTCTGACCGGTTTCCTTGAGGAAATCTGCGAACCGGTATGCTCCGGATCCCAGATCCCCGATGCCGAACGGGGAGGGGAGGGAGGCGATATGTAAAAATACACCGCTTCGTCGGTTCTTCATCCTTGTTCTCCGTGTGCCCATTACAGGGCAGATACATAAGGGTATGGGCGGGAATCCCGGCGGACCCGCCCGTGCTCCGCTCAGCCTGGCAGTGCCCGGTGTTCCGTTGCCCTCAGCTCTCCTCCATGCCGGCGAGCGCCGCCGCGCCCAGCAGGGGCGCCTCTCCCCGCAGCGGGCTCAGCCGGATCGCGGGGATGCGCAGGTAGCGGTCGACGTGTCTCTCCAGGTAGGGCACGATCTGGTCCGGGTTGTTCTGGACCACGGCGCCGTCGAGGACGATCACCTCCGGGTTGTAGGCGACGATCACGTTCGAGACGCCCCGCCCGTTGATCCGCCCGAGCTCCTCTAAAAAGCGGAGCGCCCGGGGGTCGTGCCGTCGCGCCGCGTCGAAGATGGCCCGCGCCGTCTCCATGCCGTCGGAAGAGAACCCCTCGCCCTCGCACCAGGCCCGGAAAAAAGCCGGCAGGTTCCTCCCCGAGGCATACCCCTCCCAGTGGCCGCAGAGCCCACAGCCGCAGCCCAGGTTGTAGCAGGTATCCACGATCAGGTGCCCCACCTCCGCCGCGTTGCCGTCCGCTCCGAGTAAAAGCCGCCCGTTCACGTATGCCCCCCCGCCGATGCCGGTGGAGATGGTGATATAGACCACGTTCCCGCAGCCCCTTCCTGCCCCGAACCGCACCTCCCCGAGCACCCCGGCCCGGGCGTCGTTGACCAGCCGCACCGGCAGCCCGAAGTGGTCGGAGAGGGGACGGACAAGCGGGACGCAGGGGTAGGGCATGTTGGGGGGATTGACGATGGCGCCGCTCCGCAGGTCCACGGGCCCGGCCGTGCTGATCCCGATCCCTGCCACCGTCGCCAGCTCCTCTGCATCCGCGATCGTGTGGATCCTGGCGATCACATCCAGGGCGATCGCCATCGGGTCGGACTCCTCGACCGGGGTCCTGGATGCCACCTTCCTCAGGACCTCCCCCTGCGGCGAGACCAGGGCCACGCGGGTGTTCGTCGCGCCGACATCAACGGCAATGGCAGGCCTGTCCATCTTCATCGCCCGGAAGGATGGGCGCAGAGGAATAAAAATCCGACCGCTGCCGTCAGAGGGCTCCGGCGATCTGGCGTATGCTCTGCCGTTCATCGAACACTCGCGGAACTGTGTGGGAACCCCTTTCACGGGAGCAGGATGACCTGGAAACCAGCGGAGGGGACGGCCCCCCCATCCCATTCCCCGTTTTGTATTGTGATGAGACAGTCCAGATACAGACAGGAAAATCGCCCAGCAGGAGAGGCAGAATGCGCAGACCGTGTTTTGTCTCCCTCCACGAGCGTTGGGCATAGGGGGGATCGTCTCGCATCTCTCGAAGGCAACCCTGTCGTTCTGTCCGGCCGGGGGTAGATTCTGGATTCCATCACTCGATCGGCGCAGGGGGGACGATAGTGTGGGAATAGGTGTTCGCGCAAGATATTCCGTCGGTGGGACCGGATATACAGACCTATCGCACCTTGGGGGGAGGGGGTCCAGAGGGGGGGGCGCACCCCCTCCCCCCGCTCCCTCACCCCGCCCGTACGATACCTGAGAAGGGAGGTGTGCACGACATCCTGCATCCCTGCTACCGCGTGGCCCGGGCTAAAGATGCATCGTGATCACCCTGCGTCCGGAGGGATTTTCTTTGAGGGCGAAGCGTATCCCCTCTAAAATTCCGGGCGATCCCCCGCTCACGGGAGCGGTCAGAGCAGGGGAGAAAAAAGCCTCGACACCGCCTCTTTTGCCTTTACGAACAGGGGCCGCTTCCGGTACGCCTCTAGCGTGATCTCGGTGCTCGTCCGCAGATCGTCTTCGAACATCCGCGTCAGTTCGGCGGCAACCGTAGTGTCGTAGATGAAGGCGTTCGTCTCGTAGTTGAGCCGGAAACTGCGCAGGTCCCAGTTCGCGCTCCCGATCGAGACGACAGCGCCGTCCGCCACGATGGTCTTGCTATGGAGGAACCCCCCATTGTAGGTGTAGGCGCGCACACCGGACTTCAGGAGCTCCCCGAGAAAGGAGCGGGTCGCCCAGAGGACGAAGGGGTGGTCGGGTCGGTCCGGGACCATGATGCGGACGTCGACGCCGGAGAGCGCCGCTACCCGCAGGGCATTGAGAATGCCCTGGTTCGGTATGAAGTAGGGGGACTGGATGCAGATGCTCTTCCGCGCGGTGACGATCAGCTTCAGGAACGCCTCCTCGATCTCGTTCCAGCGGGGGTCCGGGCCGCTCGACACCACCTGGATGGCGGTCTGCCCCCGTCTCTCCAGCGGCGGGAAGTAGCGGGGCTCCCTCTGCAGCTCCGTCTTTGAGGAGCGGTTCCAGTCGGTGATGAACCGCAATTGCAGGAGATGGACGGCGCTGCCGCAGATCTTGAGATGCGTGTCCCGCCAGTAGCCGAAGTACGCGTCCTTTCCCAGGTACTCCTCCCCGATGTTCAGCCCGCCGATGTAGCCCACCCGCCCGTCGATCACCGCGACCTTGCGGTGATTGCGGTAGTTGAGGCGCAGGTTGAGCGTGGGCAGGATGAACGGGAAGAAGGCGGCAACCTCCCCGCCTGCCGCCTTCAGCTCCCTGAAAAATCTCGGCGGCAGCCTCCAGCCGCCGATGGCGTCGTAGAGGAAACGGACCTCCACGCCCTGCCGGGCCTTCTCCGCCAGCAGGGAGACGACCCGCCTCCCGAAGGCGTCGTTCCTGACGATGAAGAACACCAGGTGCACGTGCTCGCGTGCAGCCTCGACGTCGGCGAGCATCGCCTCGAATGCCCTCTCGCCGTCCGGGTAGATCTTCACGCCGTTGTCGCGGGTCAGCAGGGCGCGGTTGTTCCGCAGCAGCATGCGGACCATGCTGAGGTAGGGATGGAGCGGTGTCTCATGAAAGGCGAAGGCCTGCTTATCGATCCCCTCCTCCTGCTCCTCGACGCTGTGGTCGAACGAGAGGGCGTCTCCCGCCCTGAACCCCACCCTCTCGTCTCCGGGGTAGCTCCTGCCGAGCAGGAGGTAGAGCACGAAGCCGGCCACGGGCAGCAGAAAGAGCAGGAACAGCCAGATCAGCGCGACCGTCGGGTTTCTCCGCTCGAGGTAGACAATCAGCACGGCGAAGATCATGTCGAGCAGCAGCACGACCAGCGCCAGGTTCACGATCCTGCTCCCGGATATGCCTGCAGGATTCCGGTTCGCCATCTGTAAATACCTTTTGAGGCGTATAGCGAGTAAACGTTCGGACGAACAACGATTGGGAGATCGTTGCGGCACGTTCGGGTTCGGCTCACTCCCGAGACGCCGGGATCATCGCGAGGGAGCGTCCCCTTCGCTCCACTCCAAAGAAGTAAGTGTTTACTTTGAGGTGCAGCCTTGGAGAGTCTGTCCAGAGCGAGCAGATTCGCTGTCGAGGCTCGCTGAAGGCTATCGGAAGAACTCCCTTGTCCTGCTACGAGAACGGGGAGGTGCAGTATCTCTCCTTTCGAGTCTGACATACGGCAACAGGACGCCGGGAGACCTTCCTCTTGATTTCTCTCCTGTATTGCGATAGGGCCCACTCTGGGTAGCAGTCATTGATGCCCATCCGATCTCTGTCGAGCGGATCCACCTTGTGGGATAATCTTTCGATTTCTGATCACCTTTATCGTGTTCATAGGATGGATAGCATCCAAACTTGCCTCCCTTCGAGGCTATCGCACCGGTGGGGGGAGGGGGCCTTTGAGGGGGAGGG
>JAXDAH010000026.1:0-2912 GCA_034679905.1 Methanomicrobiales archaeon
CTCCCCGCGGCCCGTTCCGGGCCGCCCCCTCCCCCCGGTGAAGGGAGGGAAATAGTGCGATAAGCCCGGATGCATTGTGAATGCTGATAACGGAGAAACCTCTCTATCGCACGAAAGGAGGGCGGAGGCGAGACCTCTCCCACGAGAACATAAAAAAAGTCTCCAGCATGTTCCACCGGAGGATTTCGACAGAGCCAAAAATTGATATTCTAAAGAGCGAACACAAGTGAAACTCCGCACTGCGTCCCGCAATTCGCTTGGCAGCTCTCCCTACTATCGGGCTGAATTGGGAGCTTCGCTCCTCCGCAGGAATACCGCCATCGTCGAGAGCGATGCAGCGTTCGCGCCTTCTCTGGGGGTTCCAGAGCCTAAAGCACCTTCTTTCCCGCGTTTTTGCCCGGCGTGCACTCGAATACTTCTTTCACCGAGAGCACGAGGACGGATTTTGCGGGATAGGCCTCGTTTTTTGCCTTCATAATCCCTTTCATCTTCTCGTAGCGATCGCCGCTCGTCTCCACCGCGACGTCCCCTTTCACCTGGAAGCAGCGCTTGGTCTCCGGATCCCAGAAGACCAGAGCCAGTTTTGGATTCTCCTTTGCATTGGCAAACGTCTTCTGCATGTAGTTGTCCCCGATCCAGATCGTCTCGTCGTCCATGATCCGGATGAAACCGATGGGTGTAACGTTGGGGACGCCCTCCTTCGTGGCCGTGGCGACGGGAAAAGCCTTCATCTTCGTGAAGACGGCTTTCATCTCTTCTGTCAGTTTTACCATTCGAGTCACCTCAATTGTGCATTCTGCTGACCCTGTCCGGTCAAATACCGGCGTAGCGTTAATGGTTAATATTCCTTTTCCCTATTTATTTCTCTCTGTTTACAGGTATTAGCCCGAAACAATTTTTTCCCGTGGAGGCCAATTTATACTGAAAGGTATCTGGGAAAAAGCCAGCCACAGTGAAGTAGAAAAATATAAAGGAGTACAGGAAAGACCAATCACTATGTGTGCGCGATTTTTAGAGCGTTTTTTCAAACCAAGGCCCCATATCGTCAGGAGCCCCCCTCCCCCCTCCATCGCCCACGGGGCGGGCATGAACATCCCCGAGTACCGTGTCAAACCCTATTTCATCTGCGCCTCCGTGGAGATGGGTAACACCACCACCAAGTGCATCCTGACCGGTACGAACCTGGAGAGCGGGCAGAGTTACGTCATCAACAAGACCGTGGGGATGAGCCGGGACATCCGCAAGCCCAAACCCGGCGAGGAGATCTTTGGGGAGACGCTGGACGGCACACTCATCACGCGGGAGTCCGTGACCGAGCTCATCCGGGACACCCTGCTGAAGTGCCACCGGGACGCGAACCTCTCCATCCAGGACGACCTGGACTTCGTGGTGCGGAGCACCGGCGTGGTGGCGGAGATGGAGACGCCCGAGCAGGTGGGGGAGTTCGTGATCGCGCTCGCGAACGGCTGCCTGCTGGCGGGGGTCCCGCCCCGCAAGATGACGCCGCCGATGTCCAAGGAGAATCTGCCGAAGCGGCTGCAGCCCTACAGCTACGCCGACAAGGTGGTCTTTGTCGGCGCCGTAGCCGGGGTCATCCCGCCGCTCGGGAGCACGGGCGTGGAGATGGTGGCGAACGAGATGGAGGGGGAGCTTGCGATGGCAGGCATCAAGGAGGGGGCGAAGTGGACGCCCGTGGACTTCCGGAACCCCTGCGTGACCATCGATTTTGGGACCACGCTCGACGGGCGCATCACCGGCGACGTTCCCCCGGATGCGGAGAATCCGTTTGCGAAGACGATCGGTAACTTCTGCGGCCTGGCGGGGGCGATTCCCGATGCCATCGTGCGGGGGACCGGGCTCGTGGAGAAGAACAAAGGCACGGCCCTGGATCTGCTGGGCGAGAGGAGCGTGGAAGGCGGCCTTGCGCGCCGGAAGAGCGCGGCGGTGGAGGAGTACGTGGAGCACTGCCACGCCCATATCGACATCCGTACGGTGCCGCCGGAACGCAGGAAGTTCGGACGGGTGCCGGTCTATGCCGACGTGGCGGAGAAGAGCGGCGTCACTCTGATCGGCTGCGACTGCGGAGTCAACGGGAGCGATATCGACAAGCTGGAGGAGATCGGCGCCGAGATCCAGAAGAACCACGACATCGGGCTGCTCACGGCCGTCGTGGATTCCGTCTGCTCCAGGATGGCCCTCCGCCTGGTGGACGTGGCCGTCCACCAGGGCCTCGTCCCGCCGAACGCCTCGATCGGTTTCACGGGAAGGGCCGCCATCTCCGGGCGAAAGCCGGAGTATATCCTGGAGGGGATAACAGAGCGGAATCTCTTCGAGAACCCCAACGACCACCTGGTCTTCGTGGACGACGGGCTGGCGCGGGGAGCCGCCGTCATGGGGCGGTGCATGCTCTCCCTGGGCAAACCGAAGAATCCTCTGGGCGGAGTGCGGGGCGGACGATGCATCATGGCAAAACGGATCAAGGTAGGTAAGTGAGGTGTATTCATGGAAGAAGAGGAACTGTTCGATGTGCTCATCCCGCCGGGCGTCCCCCGGACGATCATTCGGGATGTGATGGAGAAGTACGACGTGAAGCTGGTGGAGCGCTCGAAACCGATCCAGATCGGGGTTCTGCAGGGCGAAGAGCGGAACCTGCTCGCCTTCCGCGGACGGCGGGAGGTGGTGGAGGAGGTCGAGCGCTATATGCTGGAGCGCCTCCGCACGTTCATCGATGAGGAAGAGCGTCCCCGGTAGGCGTCGGCCTGCCGTGGACGAGCCCGACGAGGAGCGCCTTTTGAGCGTGCAGCCGGTTTTCCGCCTGCTGCCAGACGACGCTCCTCTCCCCTTCGATCACCGCATCGGTGATCTCCTCCCCGCGGTGGGCGGGGAGGCAGTGCAGCACGACGGCATCCGCC